>PBPL01000231.1 GCA_002724675.1 Deltaproteobacteria bacterium
TGGCTTGTCGGCCCCCTCGACGGTAGCTGCCGTAACCTCCGCTGCCGCCAGACAATCCGTACCAAATGCGATCCCACCCTCTTTGATGTTGGGGCAGGAGATGTTGAGCTCCAGCGCATCGATACAGGGGACGTTGCGGAGCCCACGGGCCACCTCATGGTACTCATCCACCGTCTTCCCGATGACATTGACCGCGACCACCACGCCCATCTGCTCCAGATACGGCACCTTCTCACTCAGGAAGGCCTCCAGGCCGACATTTTGAAGCCCAATGGCGTTGAGCATGCCAGCGGTAGTCTCAGCCAGTCGTGGGGGAGCATTGCCCTCCCAAGGCTGAACCGCGATGCCCTTGGTGACGAAGCCCCCCAACACACCCATGTCCAGAGACGACGAGAGTTCAGGACCGTAACCGGCGGTCCCCGAGGCCAGCAGGACGGGATTCTTCATGGCGACGCCACCCAGATCCACAGAGAGATCCACGTCCTCAGGACGGAGCGCGCCGCCAGGCGGAGTTCCAAGCTCACTCAATGGAGCAGCCCTCCGTCGTCGAGCACAACCGCGCTGGAGTCGAACACTGGCCCCTTACAGCAGGCCAGCAGCCATCGATCGTAGGGGCTCATCGTGGCTCGCTTCTCCGGGTTCCGAGCGTCGGCATTCTCGATGACACAGGCCATACAGACCCCCACTCCACAGCCCATCATCGTCTCTACGCTGACCTGGCACGGCAGGTCCAGGCGAGCCGCCTCGGCGGCAACTGCTCGCAGCATGACCATGGGACCACAGGCATACAGACGCATTCGGCCCGCCTCCCTGCCCGCGCGCTCTCGCCAGTCCAACCAGGCAGCAACCACATGGCCCTCGAAGCCCAGGGTGCCGTCCATGGTGGCCAGGTGGACTCGTTCATCACGAGCCCCATCTACGAGATAACGGTCATCGAACCCCACGAAACAACCACTCTCCCGGGCACTACCCACACCGAGAAAAGCTTGCCAATGGTGGTGGCCACTGGCCTCCAGGGCATCCGTCATGGCGACCATGGGCGGAATACCAACCCCTCCACCCAACAAGATGGCGCACTCATCCGACTCGGGGGTTGCGAAGCTATTGCCCAGAGGACCCAGCACTCGCACCTGAAGGCCCGGTTTCATCTGAGACATGAGGTCTGTGCCCTCACCGACCACCTTGTAGAGAATGTCGTAGACATCATCTGTGACCCGCTGAATGGAGAAAGGGCGACGAGCCAGCGGCGCTAGGCCCTCGGCGGTAGCGAGCATGACAAAGCGCCCAGGCGCCATGTCACGACCCATTTCAGGATCACGCAGACGAAGCAGAAAGATGTTCTCGCCAAGGTCACGATTCTCGACGACTAGCGACACCCGGTTGCGCATGGAAAGACCTAATACTCCTCAGCCGTCGTCCGGTCCAGCCGCCAGCAGATCTTCGCGCGCCTGCTCGACCAGCTCACGGGAAAGCACGAGGGCATCTTCGCCGTTGTCCGCGTAGTAGCCCTTGCGGATACCCACCTGCAGGTAGCCTCGCCGTCGGTACATGGTCACAGCTGCCTCATTGCCCGCGCGAACCTCGAGAAACACGACACAGCCCCCGCGATCACGGCCCCTCTCTTCCGCTAAGTCGAGCAAGCGACGCCCAAGGCCACGACGTCGAGAGGCGGGATCGACCGCGATGTTCAGCAAGCTGATTTCCGGCCCCACCACCCAGAAGCTGACGAAGCCCACCGGGCGAGACGATGGCGGGCCACCTGGTGTTTGTTGCTCGAACGCCAGCCACAGCTCGGAGTGATCAAGGGCAAGTTCTCGCGCGTAGGCTCCTTCGGGCCAACAACTCTGGACGCTCCGCGCCTCGAGAGCTAGGAGTGCGTCGAGATCATCAGCCGTCGCTCGCCGAAGCTCAAAAGGACTGGCGGGACGCAGCAAGGTCGATCACCTCAGTACTTCGACCGCCCAGCCTTCTCCGCCTGCTTGATCTTCGGGTCATCCGGAAGCGGCTCATTGCCCTTGATGTACTTGTTCATGAACTCCTCGAAGCCCACTCCGGGGATCACCTTCTCCAGGATCATCTGGAGATCCTCGGTGACGATCAGACCATCATTCTGATCTGCATATTCACACCAGGCGTACATCATCTTCACGACGGCTTCACGACCGAAGTTCTCCCGCAGCATGTCCAGAAGTAGCGGGCCCCGCGCGTAGATGGCCGCCTGTCGACGAGAGCCCAAGCTGTTCCCAATCCACACTGGACCCGTCCGCTTGAACGTGTGACCAAATCGGCCCACAGCGCCCCACCGGTCCTTGCGATCCTCGTAGCCACTGCGATCGGCGGGATCGCCACTCTTCTTGGCCTCTCGAGCCTCGATGTAGAGCGCTGATGCGTACTCGGCGAAGGTCTCTGAGACCCACTGGTCCCTGGTGCTGCCCCACCCAGCCTTGTGTCCCCACCACTCGTGCGCAATCTCATGGGGGATGAACGCTTCTCGCAGGTTCGTTGGATCAGACCAGTTGAACAGATTCGCCAGATCGGTCTTGGAGATGTAGGTCAGACCATCCATCTGGATGATCCCGGCCGGAGCCTGGGCGTAGCCCATGCCCAGCGGCATCTGAGCCAGGTCCAGTTCTTGGAACGGATAGGGACCGAACAGCGCTTCGTAGTAGCTGATGACACCCGCTGCTTCGTCGAGAAAGGACTGCGCCCCCTTCTCATAGCCCGGATGAACGTAAACGCGGATCTTGTACTGACCCTCCTCATAGTTCGGGTCGTTCTCGATGACCGAAAACCGACCAAACAAGATGGCGGGGAACGTGACCGGGGTCGTTTCCTTGATGACGTGCACATTGAACGTGCCGTCGTCTTCCATGGCCAACAAAGTACCCGACGTCGCCGCAATCATCGGCTTGGGCAGCTTTAGCTTCCAATCAAAGGTGAACGAGTCGTTAAGAGATGTGCCATTCTGGGGATACCAGGGATAGTTGTTGGGAACCCGAAAGTTGATGACCGAGGGGGCAGGCGAGGTGACCTGGCCCGAGTCCACCAGACTTGTTGTCGGCGGCGGCTGCTTGATCGTCATGATGAACAGCCCCTGGTAGTCAAACTCCAGTTGCAGCTTCTCGCCCTTCTTGTAGTTGCGGGGCAACATCGCCAACAACTGATGCCCCTTGTGCAGAAACTCCAGTGATTCGCCAGCCAGCTTGACGTCCTTCACCCGCACTCGGTTGGAGCTGCTGACCTTCTGGATGTCCGGGTCACCATTGGGATCCCACTCATTCTCACCGAAGCTCATCAGAGCCAGTCGAATGAAGGGCGTCTCGTCCCACAGCACCTCCAGATCCACCGTGCCCTGGACCCGCATGCCCCAGTAGCCGGTGTCCGGGTCTCGATACACGGTCATGTCCAGGTTGTAGTGATCCACATCCACGTGATCGATCCGGGTACGCTCGTAGCCCAGCTCCCGGTCGGACTTGTCACCGGCCTGCTCCGGTGAAAACCACGAGCCCAGCGACCACGACCGTATGGAGTCTCTATTGAGCCCCCAGCGCTTCAAGACACCGAGCGACACAGCTTCCTTCTCGGTGGGATTGAACTCGTAGGTAAGCCACGGCACTCCCCGCAGCCCTTTTGCTGGCAGGTCCACCATAATGTGGTCCATGCGCCGCGAGCTGAGCGTATTGATGTGGTGGGCGCTGGCGACACTCCCTTGAAATAGATCTCCCCGAGCCTTCCAGAACCGCTTGGCTGCAGCCGCGCTCTTCTTGTCGATTGTGCCGTCCTGACGTCCGGCCTCTAGCCGTTCGGTCCATTCCTTGAGAAAGAAAAGTACAGCGCCCCCATCCAGCTCGAACGCAACGCCGTCCTCGTCCCAGGTCTTCTTGGTCAAGTCGTGCAGGCTGTAGTTCATCAGCCAGCGCTCAGTCTCGTGAGGTGCGGTGTAGTTGAACCGACCCGGGCCCACATAGACGGCTGAAATCACTGGCGCCTCGGGTAAGTCCCGGCCGGCCGCCTCCTCTTCGTCGTACTCCGCCGGCACCACCGGAACTATCCAGCCACCATCGAGTTCCAGGGTTGCGTAGGGCAGGTCAAGCTTGAGCGCGCTCGTTTTCCAAGCCTCGTCGGTATTCAGCTCGGCCCGACTCATGGCCTCGTAGAACAGCTCCATGTCGTTCTTGTTTCCCCGGAGGGCCTTCTCAAGAAGGTCATCCTCCTTATCAGCAGCAAGAACAACGGGGCCATGAATCAAGATCACAAGGCCCACCAGAAGGGCGGGGAATGTGCGGTAGGACATCGTGCAGTCTCCGGGCAGGGGGGCGATTATGGAGGGCAACTATATAGGCAGCCGAACCTCACTCAACAAGTTGGGGCCACGCTATCGCTCCCGGGTCCAGTCGGGATCGACCAACAAGATGGACATAGGGTGTGGTTCGACTTCGGGATCGCAGCGATAGGGAATGAGGTCGGTGATCCCCGATTCGGCGAGCACGTCCTCATCCAACCAGGCGTGGAAGCGGGTGTTCGCTGGATCCTTGGCCAGCAGCTCGACCGTCGCATCGGCGAGAATTTCAGGAGTACGCCACTCGCCAATCTCACCCATGCCCAGATTCTCAGTAGCTGCCGTCCGAATGCCAGTCACAGGCCAGAGCGCCGTTGAGCAGATACCTGAGGCCTTGTTCTCGTCGTCGATGGCACGAGCCAGCATGGTCATACCCAGCTTGGACACGAGGTAAGGACCCTTGCCTGGCGCGGCCTTGGGCACCTCGGGAGGACTCATCATCAAGATATGACCAAAGCCCTGCTCCTTCATGATCGGGAGCACAGCCCGACTGCACAAGAAGGAGGCCCGCACGTTGACCCCCATCACCAAGTCAAACTTCTTCACTGGCCAGGCATCCACCGGTGACCAAAAGATGGCCCCTGCGTTGTTCACCAAGTAGTCGATGCGACCAAAAACGCGCATGGCCTCGTCGACCATGGCCTCGACCTGTTCTTCGAACCGTACGTCCACCTGCACCGCAATGGCGCGACTGCCGACCGCCTCTACCGCAGCGACCGTGTCGTGAAGAGTTCCGGGCAGCTTGGGATGGGGTTCCAGCGTCTTGGCAGCTGCCACGATGCTGCAGCCCTCCCGCGCAAGGGCGACCGCACACGCAGCGCCCACGCCTCGGGAGGCCCCAGTGATCAGCGCAACACGGTCCTTCATTCTCATGATCGCGGTCCTAACGCAGGGGAGGCGGTTGCTTGATGGAGGCCATGACAACTAAAAGCGCACAAGGCTCCAACGGAAATAGCCCGACCGAATCCCCATAGCGTCGGTCGAGGCAGGAAGACTACAATCCAGGAACAGACGGAGCCAGCCCCGACCCACCGACTCGGAAGGACGAACAACATGGGCATCCTCTCGCGAATCAAAAGACGACTACCAATCGTAGGCGGCGACCGCGAACCACGACCGTCGGAAGCATGGACGCCCCCAACCTCCACCCGGGCCACGTCTCCCGCAGCTGAACCGCCCCCGCCCCCGCCACCACCGCGAACTGCAGACGAGGTCCGGTCCGAGATCGAAGAAGACGTCAAGAACCACCCGATTGTGCTCTACATGAAGGGCAGTGAGCGAGCGCCTCAGTGCGGCTTCTCTGCCGCCGTCGTGGACATGCTCCAGCAACTGGCCGTTCCGTTCGAGACCCGGGATGTGATCGCGGATCCCGTGCTCAGGCAGGTGATCAAGGACTACAGCGACTGGCCCACACTGCCCCAACTGTACCTAGGGGGCGAGTTTGTGGGGGGATGCGACATCGTCCGCGAGATGCACGAGCAAGGAGAGTTGAAGAAGGCGGTCGAGGGCGCCCTTCAAGGCGCGTAGCCGACACCAGCCCCGACGGACGCGTAGCTCAAACCAAGCGGGGAGCTTCGGCAACCGGCCCGTAGTTGGGCGGAAGCAAGGCAGCAACAGCCTCATGGCAAGCCTCGAGAACTGCCTCTCGTGACATGCCCTGCTCGCCCACCAGAGCCCGTGTGTCCAGCAGCGGACCAAATCGCCCACAGACGACGCCGGGCCTCATCCAATCATCTGATAGACGATCGATGGTCTCTCCTCCCCACTGGCCCAAGGGGAGAAGAAGCACACCATCAATGGTCACCCAGCGGGCAACACCCCGGAAGAAGGGGCCCTGATGGCCCGTACGGGAGCGCGTTCCTTCCGGGTACAGAAGGACCAACTGCCCCTGATCCATCTCGCTGGCAGCATCGTTGAAACAACGTCGAGCAATCTTCACACTTTCGCGAGGAGAGAGGACGACCTCGTTGGTAGCCAACCTGCTGGACTGCGCCACGCTGATGGAATGACCGCCCGCGATCCCCATCCTGCGCATGGGATCGGCATACACTTTGGGTCCCGCCACCGTGCAGAGTCGCCCCAGAGCGTCCAGGCGGCCCATGCGCTCCAACAAACCATAGGTACAGATCGTGTCCGCGTAAGACAGATGGTTGCAAATCAAGAGCACACGACGGCCCGCATGAATTGCGGCCATGGCAGCATCCAGATGTTCCAGCCCCGTCAGGTCCGACCCTTCGCCAATCAACGGCTGGACAAAGGCCAGCAGGAGCTCGCGCGCAAGCGGATGAGAGGGCTGAGAGCCATAGTCCTGGCCCAAAGAACCGTACAGCTCAAGTAGGTCGGCCCACTCCTGAGAACTCACCGACTCTAGGGCCCGCTCAATCGACCGCTGAACCACTTCTCCATGATCCGAATCGGGCGCAATGTACCCGCTGAGAAAGGCAGGCAACTGCGCACGGATCAACTCCGGTGACTGGGCGAGAAATTCACTGATAGAAACGGAACTCATGGGCGCAGTGGCCAGTCTGAGGCCCCGTCGGCCTCGTGTCCAGAACAGCCCGAACAGTGGGGGACCAGCGCTGCGTTCATGGGTCTTTGACGACTGGAGGCTATGATCGATGGCATGACCCAGGGCACGCATCCAGACCTCGGAGTGCACGCCAGCGACCTGCGGACTCGCGTTGAGGGCCGGAACGCCTGGATATCGGGAGCGCGAGGGTTCATTGGCAGCCACCTCGTGAGACGGCTTCGCTCTCTGGGCGCTGAAGTGCACCCCTTCGTGGGAGACATCCGCCATGGCGACCAGGTCCAGGAGTCCATTACAGCCATTCGACCGGACCTTCTCTTCAACTTGGCAGCACACGTCGATGTTCGCCGTACTCCGGCCCTCGACAAAGAGATGCAGGCAACGGTCCTAGGAGGGGCACTGGCTGTGTACAAAGCGGCAGCAGCTTTGGGGTCGGCCCCCCTCCTGCTGCAGTGCGGCACCTGCGAAGAATATGGAACGATCTCAGCGCCGTTCTCCGAAACCGACACACCGTCGGAGCCAGTGTCGCCGTACTCTCGGGCCAAACTGCAAGCGTCCCAGGCCCTGCTCAAGCGAGCGAGCAGTGGGGCCGTGCGGATCGTCGTCGCCCGCCCCTTTCTCACCTTCGGACCGGGCCAACAAAATCGGCAACTGGTCCCAGCAGCTATCGAAGCCGCGCTAAAGCAAACCACCTTTCCTATGACTCGAGGCGAACAGACTCGGGAGTTCAACTTCGTGTCCGACACCGTCGACGGCCTGATCCGCGCGGCAACCACCCCAGCAGTCGAAGGATCGATCATCAACATCGGTAGTGGAGATGAGCGTCGCGTGGTCGACGTCACCCACCTGATCTTCCGGGTAGCCCAAGCCGACGTAGCGCTCATTGAGGCGGGGGCACTGCCTGAGCGGCCCGGAGAAGTCCCACGTTTCTTCGCTGACGTGCGACGATGTCGAGACCTGCTGGGCCACGTGCCCACAGTGAGCCTGGAAGAGGGATTGAAGCAAACCGTTGCCTGGTACCGAGAGCACTTGAGGGGCGACGGTCTAACAGCCCCAGCCAAACAACATCGTGGGGAGCCCCTCTCGTGACTGCAAACCTACTCGAGGCCGTGCGGGTGTTCGACTCACGCAGAACCGCAGACGATCGCGGTTACCTGCATGTCCCACTGGACGCCAAACAGATCGGGAACGAGTTGGCATTCGGTGAGGTCTACGTCGTGCGCAGCAACAATCCGGGAGATCGCAGGGGGGACCACCTCCACCCAGACACCACCGAGTGGTTCAGTGTCGTCGAGGGGCGCGCAACGCTCCAGTTACGGGATCCGGCAACCGGACAGAGTAGAGACATTGCCCTCGACGGTGAGCACCCCACGACAGTTCATGTCCCCGCTGGACTCGCCCACTGTCTCGTGAACGATGGGCCCGGCCCCATGATCGCTGTGGCAGTCAGCAGTCGTCCATTCAGCCCAGACGATGTCATCGCCCATCGCACAGACCGAGGCGAGGAGGTCGACCCGAGCGGCGTCGACGGTTTATCCTCGGACTCGTGAGAAGACTCTCGATTCTGTTCCTGACGAGCCTCCTGATTGCCGCTCTGCCGGCAGTGGCCACGGCCCAGGCGCCCGGCATCAGCCGCGCGGATCAGAAAGACGATCGGCCCCCTCCACCAGGCGTGGGAGGAGACCGCGTGATCCCTGCCGGCTACAAGGGCGTCGCATGGGGCATCGGAGTAGAAGCCATCCAGGCCATCAAGGGACCCATGGAGCTCCAGATCACCCCGGACCCGCACATCAAGCGCCTGATCCAAGCACCACCACCGGGTTCGGACGCAGGCGTACCGGTTCTCCACTGGGTGTTCTGGGACGAAAAGCTGTACGAGGTCACTATCTTCTTTCCGGGGCCATTCACCTCACGCGAGGGACGAGAGCTAGTGAGCAAGTTCGAGAGTCAATACGGCCCAGGTCGACGTGACTCCAAGAAGAAGTACCTTGGGCGAGTGAACAAGCGGGACTCGTCCATGCTTGAAGAGGTCATCGAGGACAAGTGGATCTGGCAAGACCCATTCTCGGTCCAAGCGCTGTGGCACGACGTCCTCGAGAATCAGTGGAAGTGTGTTCGACAGAGCCGAATGTACGAGGCCTCCCGGCAAGCCCAAGAAGAAGACGAGCGAAACGTCGCGCGCTCGAAACGGGTGCGATCGATCGAACTGGACTGACTCCCTCGGAGCTGTTCAGCAAGCCACAGGACTACTCTGACCCGCGTTCATCTCGCCATACCCATCCGGAACGTCGCGAGCTGGCTCGACGAATCGCTGGACTCTCTTGTGCGACAGACCTACACGCACTGGACAGCCAGCCTCGTACACGACGCAGAAGAAGAAGAGGACGACCAGACAAGGGCCCTTGCGCAGGCATGGGTCGAGCGTGACCCTCGGTTTCGACTCTCACGCCCGGGTCGAGTGGGACTTGTTGGCGCTCTGAACCATGCGATGTCGGAGCGGGGTGACGCGGAGTTCCTGGCTCGATTCGATGGGGACGATATCTGCCATCCAGACCGCCTTACGCGCCAGACATCCTTCCTGCGGGCCAACCCCGAGATCAGTGTCGTCGACTGCCGCAGTGACAGCTTCCGGTCCAGCGGCGACCCGCTGCCGGGAGGCATGGCTCGGTATCAGCGCTGGCACGACGGGATCCAGACCCACGACGACTTCGAGCGTGAGTTCCTGGTGGAGAACCCCGTGTGCCACCCCGCAGCAATGATGCGTGCAGATGCCCTCGAGTTGCTGGCAGAAGACGACTCGAACACTCTGCTCTCTAGCCCTTATCGAGACGGCGATTTTCCTGAGGACTACGACCTCTGGCTCCGTCTCTTGCGTGGAGGGGCGCGCTTCCACAAGCTCACAGACAGGCTGCTTCAATGGCGAGACCACGATGGTCGAACCAGCAGGGTCGACCCCAGCTATCGAAGCGACGCATTCTTTGAGCTCAAGTGGGACCATTTCCAGAGAACCCACATCGCACCGGACCTACGCCTGGCCGTTTGGGGGGGACGAGGGCACGGAAAACAGTGGGTTCGGGCTCTTGTGGGAGCCGGAAGCCCCCCCATCGCGGTCGTCGACATCAACCCTCGGTCCATTGGCTCCACGCGGCAGGGGATCCCGGTGGTCGCACCGGAGGCGCTCGCCAGCCTTAGACCTGACTTGTTGATTTTGGCGGTGGGAAGCGAGGGGGCACGCACCTTGATGGAGCAGCAAGCAGAACAGGCTGCTCTACGAACCGTGGCCGTCGCGGGACTTGCAGGTTGACGGACTGGGCTCGCCCACCGACACTCCAACCCACGCGATGACGTCGTCTCCAGCCTCCAGATCTGCACCGCCGCGACCTCCCAGTCGCACGCTTGCACCGTGGAAGCTCGCGCTGTTCGCAGTCGCCACGACGGTCCTGCTCCTAGCCGGCCTTGAGCTGGTGCTCCGGACAGCAGGCATCCAGGGAGCTCCCGACCGCACCACAACATGGTTTGCAGATCACATCCTCAACCCGCCCTTCGTGAATCAACAGGCCCTCTTCACACCTCGGGTCGACTACGTGCAGGCTGGGCAGTCCCACCACTTCCACCCCTTTAGCCCCGATCGGGCCGAGAACACGTTCCGGGTAGCGGTCTTCGGCGGTTCCGCCGCCCACGGGTATGGGGTTCTGGAGCCAGCGGCCTTCCCGCACCGTGTCGAACAGTTGCTGCAACAGGCTGTCCCCAATGTGGAGATTCAGGTCATCAACTTCGGGACGGTCGCCTGGTCGTCCCAGCAGATCCTTTGGGCGGCCCGCCAGATCTGGGACCTCAGCACCTGGGACCTGATCCTGGTCTATTCCGGACACAACGAACTGCTCGAGTTGTCCTCGTGGAAGACCTACATGGAGCCCGCCGAGCACCGGCGCTACACCCGAGCGCTGCTGTTGAACCAAAGGCTGGAGGGCCTCCGAACATTCCAGGTTGCTCGACGGCTACTGGGGCGCGACGCGGAAGAGCAAGCCAAAGACGCGGTCGAGCTGAGAGGCGGGGCCATGGGGGACAATTCCGCCCCCGACACGGGAGATGGCGACCAGGCCACTGACAACAACCTACAAGCCGGGAGAGACCCGATAGGCAAGGTACCGGCCCGCAACCTCGATGACATGCAAGCCGTGCCCGCCGAGAACCGTGCCCGCATTGGGCAGCTCGAGCGCGACTACGCTGCGCGAACCTACAGCCACAACATTGGAAAGGTGATCGAACTAGCAAACGCTCGGGGCACACCGGTTGTTCTGCTCAGTCCTGCACCCAATGACTTCCAGGATCCCATCTCCTTTCCCGTCAAGGGCCCAGATGGTGCTCGCCTTCAGGACCTGTTGTCCCAGAGCGACGGGCTGATGAACAGCAGCGACTGGGACGGCCTGGAGGCGCGAGCCAGGGAGGCCCTGGATATCGCTCCCGATCCAGCGGCAATGTACATGCTGGCCCAGGCCTTTCACTATCGCGGAAAGATGGGCGACGCACTCCACTGGTACACACAAGCGCGACGTCACACCGAGTATCCCAACCGGATCGTGCCCGAGGTACGAGACGCCATCCTTGATTTCGAGGGCCAGCCGGGAGTCCTGGGGGTCCTGGACATCGAGGCACGGTTCCGCGCTCGACATGAAGATGGATTCATCGAGTACCAGCTCGTCTATGACCACTGCCACCCCTCCATCGAGGGTAACTTCGTGATCGCTGGGGAGGTCGTTCGTCTGCTTCTAGACAGCGGGCTCGAAAAGCTCTCCCGCTTGAAGAGGGTGAACATCGATCAGTGGGTAGACACGGGGCGAGCCCGAGTAAGCACACAGAACAGCCCCGACCCGCGACTGTGGGAGTGGGATGGGCGCGACTACGCGTCCGACCAAGCCACCTACATCGCCGACTTCCAGGGGGACTGGCTGATGATCCGGGAGAGCCAGGAGGCGCGCATCAGCAGCCCCGAGGCCACAGCCATGGACTGGCTCTGGGCCGGCAATGGCCGATTCTACGGCTACGAAGTTCAAACTGCGCTTCAAGCATGGAGTCGGGCCATCGAGTTGGAGCCCACCCTGTGCCTCGCTTGGGCCAACAAGTCTCACGCCCTACGTCTTGTCGGTGACCGAGCTGGGGGGCTCAAAGCCGCCGAAAAAGCCCAGGCCTGCGAGCCAGACAACAAGGAGTTCAGCGACCACAAGGCATTACTCGAAGCCCTGATGACCGAGGCGGATCAGTAGCGAACCTGAACCCCAAACGATAGGTGCCCGTTGATCCCCAGAAGTTGACTGAAGCCTGCGAACGCAATGGACGGTCCACCGCCGGCCCGAGCAATCAACGAGGTGCGGTAGCTGATCTCGTATTCCACGCCACCCGAAAGCACGATGGGCCACTCGACCCACCACTGCACCGGGGAGAGCCAGAACCACACTGCAATTGGATTCTCAAGACTCACCAACAACCGAAAGCGGGGCGACAGGTCCACCGTAGCGAGTAGGCCAGGGTTCACTCCGGGGCCAAAGCTGGGGCGAAACGTCCGCGTCCGCCCCCACTGGTAGTTCAGCGGATAGACAGCCCTGCTCCCACCAAAGCCCGCCACATTGGCCACCGGCCGCACAACGAGCGCCAAAGCCACTCGTCCCTTCTCAAGCAGGGTGAACCTCATGTGGAGTCCCACGCTGAGGGAGAGCGGCCAGATCTGCACTCGCAGCCGCGGCCCCACGGACATCTTGTCCTTCACCAACCCCTCCCAGGTAAACGTCAAGTCGGGCCAGCCAACCATCACATTGTGCGAGCGCTCCCCCGGCGCGTTGAGCGCGCCACCATCTACCGAGGCTGCGCCGGCAGGACTCGAGGGCGCCAGAAGAGTCAATGTCACTGCGGCCACCAGGGGCATCGCGCTCCACCAGGACGTGCCCCTGTGCCGGCGCCGGCAACTGAAAAGCACCATGGGATGCTCCAACCTCACCCAAGTCCCGGGATCAACAACTCGGTCACGACCTCTCCACCGGCAAGGTGTCGATCACAGATCTCTTTGACCTCTTGTTCACTTCGCGGCGAGTACCAAACACCTTCGGGGTACACCACAACAGCCGGTCCAAACTCACAGACATCCAGACATCCAGCCTTGTTCGCTCTCATGCGACCCTTCCAGTTCCTGGACTTGAACTCGGACTTGAACCATCTGTGAACATCCAGACTGCCACTCGCGACACAACAACCACGAGCATCGGACTCATCTCGTTCGTTAATGCAGACAAAGACATGGCGCTCAAATCGCGACATTAGGGAGCCTCTTCCGAATATTGGTGGGGTGACCCACAGGCATGAACGGGAATTTCTAGCGCACTTGTGGGAAGAACGTGTGAAAAAGCCCAGATAGCGTCCGGTGGTGTTGCTCAAGAGGGAAGAGGGCTACACTCGCCCCAAGAAACGTCCCCATTCGGGCTCGTTACGTGCTGGAGAACCGGATGTTCTTCCCTCGGACAACGCTCTGGGGGAGGCTCGTTGCCTCCTGTCTCTTGGCGATGACCTCCGTCGCGTGCCAACCCGAAGCTCCTCAGCTTCCCGACCCTGACGAGCAGCTTCCCGCTGTGGACTGTAGCGAGCCCACACCACTGAGTATCACTCGACTGACACCGGACTCAGAGCTGAACTGGCCACCATGGATCCAGGTCTGCACCCTCTGCCCGTCGGCATCCATTGCAGTCCAGCTCGGCGACAACGAGGGAGGGAACCTGAGCCTAGTGACGGCGTGGGGGGAGGAGCACTACTGCGCCGTGGCCCTATCCAATACGCCTCCCCCGCTCTACGGCGCGCTACCTGCCATGGTCACGGTGGCCACGGACAGCCGCGCAGGCGAGTGGGACTTTGAGGTCCCCATAGCGCCTGGGCGCGAGGCGGCGCCCACCGATCTTGGCTCAGGCACCTACAGACTCACAACGACCACAGCGAGTCTTCGGGTGCCCCGCTACAGTTGGGAGAGCCTAAGTAGTACTGCCCACTGGAAGCCCAGATCTCTTCTGCTTCGACTGGGGCCGGAGGACACCGCAGGGGCCCGGCCCATCCAACTGGCCAAGGCCGCCGGGGCGGAAGGAACTCAGGACTCATGCACCCCCACCTGGCAGCTCCAGTCACCCGCAGAGGAGTTTGAGGGGCAGTTCGCCGCAACCTTATCCGCAGGCGATCGATTTCCGACGCGCTTTGGGGACCTCGTCCATCGAGGGGCATTGCAGGCACGCCTCTCTCCCGGAGGGGCACAACTCGTCGACATCGCGGTCCTGGCAGTCATCGACATCACCGCTACGATGGACGACGAAACAATATTGGAACCGGAGAGTCGCTGCGCGCTGTGGAAGGACGAGCTAGGCTTCAATCCCTGCACGCCGTGTGATCCTCCCGAAGAGGACATCCAGGGCCCGGCCCACTGCGTGACAACCCTCTCCGAATGGCGAGCCGCCAATCGTATGGAGACTGCCCTCGAGTCTATCTCGTCAACCGATCTACCCGAGGACTGCCCAGACTCACCGGTCAGCGATGACCGCACCGACCCCCCGGAGACTCCGTGACTCTGCGATCCAACGACAACCGCCAGGACGTGTCACCGCCACGAGAGGCCATGCAAGGTCTCCTCGAAGCTCTAGCCTCCAAAGAACGTCTCTCGGCCGCAATAGCCGAGGGCTTTCTGCATCGCAGCGATGACAGCTACTTGGTGTCCCGCAGCCCCGACTCACTCTTGGCCCAGTGGCGAGAGCTGGCGTCGTGGGTCACGCTCCGTCCTGCCCAATCCATCATGGTTCGTGTGTTCAACCCCACTGTGAAGACCCACGGGTACCGGACAAAGGGCACGGTCATTCAGACCTGCATGGAGGACCAGCCGTTCATCCTCGACACGCTGCGAAACATGCTCCAGGGCTTCGACCTAGCTCCGGACCACTGTGTCCACCCCATCTTGGGCGTGAAACGTGATGAAACCGGCGCGGTCCAGTCAGTGGTTCCACGGCCTACGGATGGTGACAACCTCGAATCAATCATGCACCTGGAGATCCCCAAAGTAGGGAAGAAGAAGGACAGAGAAGAACTAGAAAAAGACATCGTTGCGCGCCTGCTCGAAGTACAGACCGTGGTGTCCGACCACGATGCTATGCGTCAACGAACGCTCTGGCTGGCCAGCCACCTTAGTGAGAGCACAGGGTCCGGATCGTCTGAGTTCTATCGTCACGTTGCCGTCGCCCAGAAGTTCTTCCACTGGCTCGTGGACGACAACTTCGTGTTCCTTGGCTACGAAGAGTTCCAAGACGAAGACACGGCAACTGGCGCACTCACACCATTAGAGGACAGCCACCTGGGTCTTTCGCGACTGTTGGAGTCAGAGTCTTCGGCGCCAACAAAGACCTTCCCCGAGTCGGCCGAGGGCTGGCTGGCAGGCGACGAGCTCATCTTCCTCGGCAAGGGCCAACACGACACGGGCATTCATCGTCCCGGGATGACAGACCACATCGCAGTCCGCATTCCGCAGGAGAGCGGCACTCGCGTAGCCCTATTCACGGGCCTCTATACGCACAAGGCAATCCGCGAGGACATCAACCGCATTCCCATACTGCGCGAGAAGCTCGACGACGTACTCCAGGCAGAAGCAGCGGTGCCCGGAAGCCACCTGGCGCGCAAGATGGAAGAAGCCTTTCGGACGGTCCCGGTGGAATACCTCTTCGGCGCTGACCCATCTTCAATTCAGCGAGTGCTCAACCTCGTCATTTCGGCCGAAGAAGAAGAGGAGACCGGGGTCCACGTGCTCGCCGATAGCACCCACCGGGCAGCCTTTGTGGTGATCTCGCTACCCCGAGTCCGCTACGACGACGATGTCCGCAAGCAAGTCTCTCGGCGCCTCCTAGAAGTCATGGGCGGCAACTATATGGACTGGCGGCTCGCCCTGGGCCAGGAAGGCCAGGTTGTCCTCCAGTTCTACGTCACGTCACCTAAGCCATTTACGTACAGCGACGAAGAAGCGGTGGCCGTGGCCATCGAAGAGGTCACGGGCAGCTGGCGGGACAGACTGAGCCGAATCGTCCAATCACGCACGGAGCAGGCCTCCGTCGCGGACAAGCTCATCGCCCGCTATGGGGAAGCCTTCCCAGACGAGCACACCCACACAACGGACCCCTCCGAAGCCGCTGAAGACATCCAACACCTCGAGCGCGCCCGAAAGACGGGCCATGTGATCGTCGCGGTCGCGTCCCGCGCAGATGATCTCGTCGCAGGGGTCACCCGCGTAAAGATCTACCAGCCACAGAAAATCTATCTGACGGACTCAACCCCGGTCCTGGACAACTTCGGCCTGCGAGTCATCGACCAAAGCTCGGTCACCGTCACTGCAGCCCAGGAGGAGTCCGCATGGATCGATTCCTTCCGTGTGGTGCCGACACATCGCAGGTTTGACCTTGAGGAGAACGCGGATCGCCTCGTGGAGGCGATGCAGCGTACGTTGGCCGGGCGAGCCGAGGACGATCGCCTCAACGCCCTGGTGGTCTCTGCCATGTTGACCTCGCGGGAGGTAGGAGTGATCCGTGCCTACATCGCTTACGGGAGGCAGCTGGGCTCAGCCGTTCCGTTCGAGTCGGTGGCTCGCACCTGGTGCGACCACCCTGAAGCAGCAAAGCTGCTTCTTCGCTTCTTCCGGTCACGCTTTCGTACCGAGTTGGGGGCTGCTGACGACAGCGATCGTCAGCAGCTGGTCCTCCGCAACCAGAAAGCGTTTCTGAAATATCTAGACTCGGTAACCATCGCTGCAGAGGACCGCATCCTTCGCCGCGCCTTCAACTTGGTCCAGGCAACCGTCCGAACCAATTTCTGGGCTGGTGCGGAGCAAGAAGGGCACCCACTGGCGCTCAAGCTGGATTGCAGTGTGATCGATTCGATGCCCGATCCCAGGCCATTCCGAGAGATTTGGGTGCACCACAACCTGTTTGAGGGAGTCCACCTACGAGGCGGGCCGGTCGCCCGCGGCGGGCTCCGTTGGTCGGACCGACCCGCCGACTTCCGAACCGAGATCCTCGGCTTGATGGACACGCAGATGATCAAGAACGTCTTGATCGTTCCGGTCGGAGCAAAGGGTGGCTTCGTCCTCAAAGACACCTACGCCAA
>PBPL01000232.1 GCA_002724675.1 Deltaproteobacteria bacterium
CCCAGCTGGCTTCCAAGACGGATGGCTTGTTCGACAGGAAGCAGCGCCGTGAGGAAGAGGCATACACCACTGGACGTCAGGACCCCTTGCGGGTGTACCTGCGCAAGATGGGCGGTGTATCCCTGTTGTCTCGTGACGGCGAGGTGGACATCAGCCGACGCATCGAGAAGGGCGAGACCCGTTCGCGACGCGCCTTCCTGAGCCTGCCCTATGGCCGCGCTCAGCTAAAGACCCTTCTGGGGGATCTGGGTGAGGACGCCTGGAATCGCATCGAGAAGGAAGTCCTCAATCCGCTGACAGCCTACGAGCAAGAGATGCTCGACATCCTGGCGAAGCAGGCGCGAGCCCGAACCCGGGCCAACACAACCGCGGCCACACTCGCCAAGCACGAGAATCGTCTCGAAGACATTCATGAAGAGAGCTTCCATACGCTGCAAGAGTTGAGCCTGGTCCGCAAGCAGTACATCGCTCTGCTCGACGACTTCAAAGAGAAGTGTCAGCGCATGCTGCAGTCCGAGCGAGAGGTGGCTGGCCTGGCTCGCCGAGCGAAGATGAGTGTCGATGACCTTCGCAAGACCATCAAGAAGCTAAAGCGCTCCAAGAAGAAGACCAAGGCGGGCGTCCTCGCTGACGACTACCTGGAGTTTTCCACCATCCTGGATGGCGCCGACGCTCGCATTGCTGAGGTCGTGGAGTTGACCGGCTCGGAGCCGGGCGAGTTGAAGACGGTGTACAACCGAATTCGTGATGCGGAGAGCTTCGCAGAGCGCGCCAAGACCGAGATGGTCGAGGCCAACCTCCGGCTCGTGGTGTCGATCGCCAAGAAGTACACCAACCGCGGCCTCGACTTCCTCGACCTGATTCAGGAGGGGAACATTGGCCTCATGCGTGCTGTCGACAAGTTCGAGTATCGACGAGGCTACAAGTTCTCTACCTACGCCACCTGGTGGATCCGCCAGGCCGTGACCCGCGCCATCGCGGACCAGGCCAGGACAATCCGAATCCCGGTGCACATGATTGAGACCTTGAACAAGGTCATCCGCACCTCGCGGCAGCTCATGCAAGAGTTGGGGCGTGAGCCCACGCCAGACGAGATCGCAGAGCAGATGGACATGTCGGCCGAAAAGGTCGAGAAGATCCTCAAGCTCAACCGTGGTCCCATCTCGCTACAGACACCCGTCGGCGACGAGGAAGACAGCCAGCTCGGCGACTTCATCGAGGACACGACAGCCGTGTCACCGTCGGATGCTGTCATCTCGCATAGCCTCAAGGAGCAGACCCGCAAGCTCCTAGCGACCCTGACACCCCGCCAGGAGCGAGTCCTCCGATTGCGGTTCGGCATCGATGAGAGCGCCGATCATACGCTGGAAGAGGTGGGACAGGACTTCGGGGTCACGCGCGAGCGTATCCGCCAGGTAGAGGCCAAGGCCCTGCGAAAGCTGCGGCATCCGGCCCGAGCCAAGCGACTCTCGCCGTTCGTCGAGGGCTAGCCTCAAGAAAAGCTCGATGCCCCCCGGAGCGCTTGCCGCGCCGGGGGGCCCATCGGCTCTGAGGGTAGTCTGCTGCAATGCTAGATCTCTGGCTGGTCCTCGTCCTCAGCGCGGCGGGCTACTTGGCGCTCGCTCTTTTCCTGGCGACTCGGTCAAACAGAACGCTGGACTCTGACGAGCAACACACGCTCTCCACGGGAGACGGCTGGACTCTGACTCTGGAGCGCTATCGCCCGGCGAGCGACGCGCCCAGACACCCAACGCCTGTCGTGCTTGCCCATGGGCTCTGCATGAATGGCGTCAGCTGGGCACTGTCCCGACGAGCCTCGATTCCGAAGGCTCTCGCAGACCAGGGGCACGACGTGTGGATCGCCGCCTATCGCGGTGAGAGGAGCGCCACATCGCCCCATGGCAGCAGCGTCCGGGCCCGCTTCCAGTACGGCCTGGATGACCATGCATTCCAAGATGTGCCCGCTATCATCGAGGCCGTCCGGGAACACACCGGGAGCGAACGGGTGAACTGGGTGGGGCACTCCATGGGCGGGATCCTGATCTACCTCTATGCAAGCCGATTCGGCTGCGACCACCTAGGCCGCGTTGTCACTCTGAGTTCACCCGTTGTCTACGGCGATCTGGGCGGAGCGCTAAGACCCCTGCTCCCCATCGCGACACGCCTACTGGGCTGGCAATGCCGAGCCCCGCTACGCCGGCACTTCATCTATCTCCTGCCCCTCGCGCTCTTCCTGCCCTGGATCTCATCGGCCTTTGCGATGCACCTGCCGAATACAACCGTTAGGGAGCGCCTCACTCTCTTTCGCGGCGCCGTCGAAGACGTGTCGTGGCAGTTGCTGAACTGGTTCTTCCTGCACCCCACGAACGGAATCACCACACTGTTCGAGAGCGGACAGCCCGGCCTGGATCGCATGACAGCCCCCCTGCTCGTGGTGGGCTCCACGGGCGACCGCCTTGCGCCCGTGCCCAGCGTACGCCCAGGCTTTGACCTTGCCGGGGCCACCGAGAAGCGCTGGTTGCTCTATGGCGATGAGGCGCAAATGGGACCGTCCTTCGGCCACTCCGACCTGGCGAGCAGCGCCCCGGCCGTCCAGTGGCTGCTTCCCGAGATTGTGGCGTGGCTCGAGGACCGCCAGAACCACAGCCAAACCGAGCACCCACAAGCCTCAGCAGTCGAAGGCCACTGATTCATGCTTAGCGAACTCGCAACAGGCAGTTCCTCCTGGGCCATGTATCTGATCCTGGGGCCCTATTTTGTGGCCGCTCTGGCCCTGAGCCTCTGGGGCCTGCACCGAGCCGCTCTGATCCGCCTGTATTTTCGGCACCAAGATGCCAACCCGGCTCTTCCCGAGCCCATCGATGACGCGGAGTGCCCTCAGATACTGGTCCAGCTGCCGGTGTTCAACGAGCTCCATGTAGTGGATCGTCTCCTGGATGCCACAGCGGCGCTGGATTGGCCCCGCGACCGTCTTCGGGTTCAGGTCCTCGATGACTCTGTGGACCTGACCTCCACAACGGTGGCCCGACGGGTCAATCAGCTGCGCAGCCAGGGCTTGAGGATCGACCACATCACCAGAACGAACCGGGCTGGCTTCAAGGCGGGAGCCCTGGCGCGGGGGCTCGAATGCGACCCAGACAAGAGCCCGTTCGTCGCCGTCTTCGACGCTGACTTCGTCCCCACGCCCGACTTTCTGAGACGCAGCCTCCGGCCACTGATTCACGACCCGGGCCTGGGTATGGTTCAGGCGCGATGGACCCACCTGAATCGATCCCAGGGGCTCCTGACCCGGCTTCAGGCAATCCTCCTGGACGGCCACTTCTTCTTGGAGCACGGCGCTAGGTCTCGCTCGGGTCGCTTCTTCAACTTCAACGGAACCGCGGGTGTCTGGCGGCGAAGAGCTATCGAAGATGCCGGTGGCTGGGAGGGCGATACGCTGTGCGAAGACCTCGACCTCTCCTACCGGTCCCAGCTGGCAGGGTGGCGTTTTCTCTTCCTCCAGGAGCTGTGCGTGCCGGCAGAGTTGCCGACGGAGGTCGCGGCGTTCAAGAGCCAACAGCACCGCTGGGCCAAGGGATCGATCCAGGTCGCTCGTAAGCTGCTCCCCAAGCTGCTGCGAGCCGATCTCCCCTGGACTGTTCGCCTCGAAGCCGTCATCCACCTCACCGCCAATCTCGCCTTTGTACCCATGGGGGTGCTGCTCCTTCTTCTTCCCCCCGCCATCGCCGTGCGGTCCGGGCTGCCGTGGTTGGTGGGCCTGCTGGTGGATGTCCCCATCTTCATATTCGCCACCGTGAACCTCTTGGTGTTCTATGGGATCGCCGAGCGGGAATTGAGAGATGGCCGGTGGAGATCACGTCTCGCGCTCATCCCTCTTGTCCTCGCCCTCGGCGCCAGCCTGACAGTGAACAACCTGAGAGCTGTCGTAGAGGCTCTCACTGGGCACAAGAGCCCCTTCGTCAGGACTCCAAAGGGCGGCGACAGCGGGAAGTCTGGCTACTCCACAGCTCGGGATCGTCTGGCCTGGCTGGAGGTCGCAATGGGACTCTATTTCGCAGCAGCTTTCGTGCTCTTCGCCCGGGACTTCGCAGCAGCCCTCCCCTTCCTAGGCCTCTTTGCCTTTGGCTTTCTGCTGCTTGGTGTGGGGTCTCTCAAGGCACAGTCGCGTCCACAGGGCCAGACCGCGGCCGAAGAAAGCCGACAAGCAGCGCCAAAGCTGGCAGCCCATATTCCAGAGCTAGAACCCATGCCGGCACGGCCCAGCCCCCCCCATGGGCCTGAACGACCCAGGCAAAGTACGAAAGCGGCAGCAAGCCGCTGAGCAGGAACAGCGGGAGCCCAGGAAACACGGGCAAGAGCACCAGGAGCCACAGCCCATACCAGGGGTGCACCACAGGGCTCAACAACAGCACGCCCACAGCCACGAGCAGAAATCCCTTGTCGAGGCTCATCCCTCGGACCAGCAAGAACAGGGTCCAAGCGATCGAGAGGACAAGGACCACCTTGCGAGCCGGGTGATATCCCAGAGGGAACGACAACAAGCTGTAGATGGAGGCATTGTGCCCCCAATGCCGCAGGTAGGTGCCAAGCGATCCCAGCGGCAGAGTGCCGTCGAGGGCGAAGGGCAAGGTAACTGCAGCCACCACAGCTCCAGCGAGCCCTACACCCAGGAGAGCCCGCCGCCACCGGCCGTCACGAACGAGTCGAGCCACCACGAACACAGCGGGCACGGCCCCCAAGAACTTGAGGGAGAACGCGAGCCCCCAGACCGGCCAGGCGCGGAGGCGGCCGGCCCACAACAAGCCCAAGACTAGAGGCAACATGGCGAGCGGCTCGTAGTGACCCGAGCCCGCCACTTCCACCACGGACATGGGGTGCCAGGCGTACAGCACGAGCCAACCCAGTGGTAGTCGCCTGGCTAGGAGCAGCGCCGCTAGGGCCAAGATCAGGAGGAGCTCGATACACACGAACCCAACGCGGAAGCCACGCTCGGTGTCCGCCACCTGGCCCAGCGATGCGAAAGCAAGCTGCGCGGCGGGGGGATAGATGGCGGGCAGTTCGGGGTGATTCACCCGAGACCACTCGGGAGCCTGGAGGGCCAGATCCCTCAGGGCGGGAGCCGTAGGGGGGTGTTCGAAGGGATCGACGCCCGAAGCCGTGACCCGCCCCTCCCAGACGTAGCGGTAGACATCATCGGACAGACTGGGAGAGGACATCAGCAGAGGCAGCCGCATGACCAGCGACCAGAGCACGATGATCACGACAGAGCCCTTACGACCATCAAAGATCTGCTTCGCCCCCACCACGTAGGGCAGGAGCACGAACAGGGCCGCCACGTAGAGCAGCAAGAAGTGGGGCACGTGCTCAGCCAAGGGATCGAGGGTCAGGCAGCAGACGGAGAATCCTGACAACAAGGCGGCACGGCCGTGGTCCGAAAGATCGAGATTCCTCACGAGACGAACCCCGACGGCTCAGCGATAGCGACCCAGACCATGTCGTGCTCGTATCCGCAGCACTTCTCGCCCCATACGCCAGGTATCCCGAACCGGATGTACCGAGCTCTCGTCCATGTAGTGCCAAGTGATGGGCACTTCGACGACCTCTAGACCCGCCTGACGGGCAAGGAACAGGATCTCGACGTCGAAGGCGAACCCGTCCACAGTCTGCTGGGGAAAGAGGAGCTCAGCCGCGTGAGCCGTAAAGCACTTGAAGCCACACTGACTGTCCGCCACTCCGGGAAGCAACAGTGTCTGAATCATCCGATTGAACACGCGCCCCATGGCGTGGCGACGCCAGGGCTCTCCCACCCGCAATGCACCGGGCCCCTCACGGGAACCGATAGCGATGTCGTAGTTGCCGAGGTAGGGGGGCAGGAATCGCTCGACCTCGGCAACAGGCATGGAGAAGTCGGCGTCACAGAGGAAGCGATAGTCGGCCTTGGACGCCAACATGCCTGCCCGCACTGCGCCCCCCTTGCCTCGGTGTGGCTCCCGCTGAAGCACGACTCGGGGATCACCTGCCGCAATGCTCTCGACGATGTCGCAGGTTCCATCCGAGGAGCCGTCGTCCACGACACGGATCTCCCAGGGATCACGTCGCTCCTCCAGATACGCGATGGCACGCGGCAGCGTCTCAGGCAGGCGACGTTCCTCGTTGTACGCAGGCACGACGAGGCTCAGTTGGGGCGTGGCGTCCGGGATAACCGACTCCGGAATGCAGGCACAAAAAAGTGTAGCCCACATCGTGATTCGACGCCTTCTCGGGCGATCCACGTCGAGAGATCATCCCGAGTCCGGTGCACGAGACGCCCACAAGAGGCCCGCTTCATTGACCCCCCTGCCTGCCTAGCGCTACATTTCCGCCGCGTCGCAAGCCGCGATCCCGCTAAAGCAGGCGCACCGGAAGAACGACCATGACCGACAACAAGACCTCTACGACGGGTTCCTCTGCCCTGACTCCATCTGTGCTCGCATTTGGCGCGTCCATGCTGGCCGTTGGCCTGGTATTGGGATACCTGCTCGGCACCAACCAGGGCGACACCTCGAACGATGGCACGGGCAACGCCACAGACAATGCAACGGCATCGGCCCCAGCTGTGGTCAACAAGACCGACGGCAATCTTCGCAAGCTCTCACCCGAAGAGGTTCAGAAGCTCAAGCAAGGGAAGACGCCACGCGACACAAGCAAAAAGACGAAGGCGAACCCACCCATTCCCAAGGACTCGCCGTTCCTAACCGATGCGATTACCGGCGAGTTCAAGGACGCCATCATCCTGTCTGAATACAAGCGTGCGGTCGCGCTGTTCGATCGGGGCAATGCTCGCGGCGCCCGCCCACTCCTCGTCGAGCTGGAGGGAAAGAGCAACGGCAAGCCCTGGCGTGAGCCTGTCACCGCCATGCTGGCATCGTCACGAGCGGCGGTGGGAGAAGTCAGTCAGGCCCGGGCCGACATCGCTGCGTTCAAGGCCGAGTATCCCAAGTCCAATCACATGGCCACACTCGTCGTCGCCGAAGGCCGCGCCCACATGCAGGAGGGCAAGCGGATCGGGAAAGCCTCCGGCGGAAAGGGTGGGGTATCTCAGGACCAAGAGGATGCCTATGGCAAGGCTATCGCTAGCTTTGACGAGGCAGCAAAGCAGTGGCCTAGCAATCCGGCCGTAGCCGATGGCCTGTTCAACAAGGCCGCCATGCTCTCGGAGTTGGGAAAGCTCGAGGCAGCGCTCGAGGCGGCCACAGTGCTGGGGTCGCAGCACAGCACGTACAAGAATGCCGCCCGATCACTCTCCAACGTAGGTCGAGCAGCCACAACCCAGGGAAACAACGAGATCGCGGAGAAGGCCTACCAGAAGGTCCTCGACTTGTTCCCACGCGATCGCATGGCCCAGGCTGCCCGCACCCAACTGGCCGCGCTCAAGCTGCTGGGCAAGGAATCGCCAGAACTCCAGATATCCGAGTGGCTAGGCGATGACCTGGGCACGATGGCCGACCTCCGCGGCAAGCCCGTCATGCTCGTCTTCTGGGCAACGTGGTGCCCCCATTGCCGACGAGAGATGCCGCAGCTCGAGGAGACCTGGCAGAAGTTCAAGGACGACGGACTCGTCGTCATCGGGGTGACCCGCAACAGCCGTGGCCAGACGACTGAGAAGGTGCGGGAGTACATCGGCGAAAATGGCATCACCGTGCCCATCGCTGTGGATCCGGGGGGAACCTCCCGAGCCTTCAACGTGTCCGGGATTCCGGCGGCAGCGTTTGTGGACAAGGAAGGCAAAGTGGTCTTCCGAAACCACCCCCGCCAGATCACAGACGACATGATTCGTAAGTACCTCTGAGGGTCTTCCCGTTGGAGGGTCCGCAGAGTGGGTCAGACATGACTGAGGCGCCACAACCCCATGACGGCGGCGACCTCGCCGGCATGAGCGGGCACGTAGTCGGTAACCGCTCAAAAAGACAGCGCTTCTTGCTCTCGACGACCGTCGTCACGATACCGGGAACCCTCGCTCTTGTGGGCATTCCCTTCGCCATTGGATGGCCGCCTGCTCCTGAAGTCGCCACAGCAGGTGATCGCATCGCCTATGCCCTGCCCTGGTGCTTTGCAGCCTTCCTGCCCTATGCAGCAGTCTGCCTCACGATCCTGCAGATGCGCTTGAGTCAGGGAGCGCACAACCCCCTCGCACAAGCCGAAGATGAACAACTGAAGATCCACTGCAGAGTCATGCAGAACAACCTGGAGCAGCTGCTCTGGTACCTGTGCTGCGCATTGCCACTGTCTGTCTGCCTCGAGCCAGACCAACTCCCCCTGCTGCCGATCACAGCCATTGTCTTCGTCGGGGCACGTCTCGCCTACTGGGCAGGCTACTTCCGCAACGGAACCCTGGGACGCCGCTACGGTGTCCAGATGACCTTCACGATCAACATTGGCCTGTTGATACTTACAGCCGCCTCGCTCGTCTCCAGCTGGCTGACCTGAAGAACCCTTTGCAGGGTGCCCGACATCGACCGTCCCCGAGCCGGCGGGTCAGCAGCACCGGTGTGCGTGGACGACGAACTACAGCGTCCAGCCCGTCATCCTCTGCTTGCTGACCTCGCCCTGATGGACCTGCTGGATAACACCCTGGTCATCAATGAGCACCGTCATGGGCAGGACCGTCACACCGTAGTTGGCCTCCACCTCAGCGTTGGATTCGACAACGGGGTAGGTAATACCCAACTCCTTCCTCTTGGCGGCCAGCACCTCGAGTCCCCCTGATTCGACAGCGACGCCGAGCATTTCGAACTCAGGATGGGAGCGAGCGAAGCGGATCTTTTCCTGAAGTTCATTGATGCACTCCGGGCAGTCGTCCCCCCAAAAGTTGAGAATGAAGGGCACCCCCCGGAGTTGACTCAACGTGAAGACCTTTCCATCCGTGGACTCCAAGGCGAAGTCCGGGGCTGGCATGCCGGCCTGAATCGTCACAGAAGGCTTGAGCAGATACGAGATCAACATCCATAGAATCAAACCGAGCACTGCGCCGAACAGCCACTTTCGGTTCACTTTGTTCAGCGCATCCGATAGCGCGGCTCCGCCACTCGACATGAACTCACCTCCACCCCGACGATACTGATGATGGGATGGGTGGGTCTACCGCCCCCAGGGAACCAGCACCCTCAACTGCGCCCGGAGACAGCGCGCAAAGGCACAAAGCAGCCACCGAGACCTTGTCCCCTTGGTGCCAGAACGACGGGGGCTGAGTTCTCATGGAATGGCCCGAGAAGCTACGGCCGCACGCAGTCCGCAGCGTTGAGACCGGCGTAGGCCATCAACAGGCCGCAACAAAATCTCTGGGTCGTCGTCACACTTCCGCCACGAGTACCCGCTGGAATAGTCTGAGGAGGACCTCGATGTTCAGGCCCCAATCCTCGCGCCCCGTCTCCCAGCACAACCAACACACGAAGCCCACGCCCGTGCACACAGCAGGCCAGCGACTCCTGGCGCCGGCCATCCTCGCCATCATGGCCTTCACAATGGGTTGCATGACGGGACTGACGACACACCAGGGTGGGGTCAGTGGAGACGAGGGCTTTGACGGCGTCGACTCCCCAGAGCAAGACCAAGAAACCCAAGGCGACGAGACAGCCGACACCGGCGGCGAAAACACCGGCGGCGAAGACACCGGCGACGAAAACACCGGCGACGAAAACACCGGCGGCGAAAACACCGGCGACGAAAACACCGGCGACGAAAACACCGGCGACGAAAACACCGGCGACGAAAACACCGGCGACGAA
>PBPL01000233.1 GCA_002724675.1 Deltaproteobacteria bacterium
AGGCTCGGCTCGTCGTGCACCGTCGCATTGATGATGCGCCGTCCCGGTCCTTGTTGACCCGGTGGAAGTATCGGCAGGGACGTTTCGTGTGTGTCTCTGAGGCTGTGGAGCAGGTGCTTGCACGCTGGGGCGTTCCCAATCATCGTCTTCACCACATTCCCTCGTCTCTGCCCCTGCCGGAGGATTGCCCCAGCCGTTCGCGGGAGGAGCTCGATGGGCCGGTGCAGCTCCTCTGCGTTGGTGCGCTTGTGCATCACAAGGGTCACAAGACCCTGCTCGATGCGATGGCGCTACAGTCCGAGTCTTGTGAACTCCTCTTGGTCGGCGCGGGCCTGGAGGAGGCCCGGCTTCGGCGACAGGTGGAGCGCCTGGGTCTTGTTGATCGCGTCCGTTTTGAGCGCTCCTTCGAGCGCCTCCCAGCTCTCCTGGAGAGTGCCGACGTGTTCGTTCATCCATCGCTGAGCGAGGGGCTTGGGACAGCGGTTCTTGAAGCCATGGGTGCTGGACTCCCTGTGGTTGCTGCCCGCGTGGGTGGGCTTCCCGAGTTGGTCGAGGACCGAGTCACAGGCTGGCTGGTGGAGCCCGGGGAGCCGGCTCAGCTGGCGGCCACGCTGGACCATGTCATCGCCCTCCGCCGCGAGCGGCCGGCCGAGCTGACAGGTTGTGGCTACAGGGGCTGGCGACGAGCCCGGGAGCGCTTCCCCATGACTCATATGGTCGGCGAGGTACAGCGCGTTTATGATGTCCTTCCATGACCGACAACCGCGAGTACAAGACGGACTGTCGGCTCTTTACGGGCTTTAGCCCCTGTCACTACCGGCGCTCTTGCCGGTCGTGCCCACACTATGAGGCGGTAGATACCCGCATTTTGCTCGTGCAGCTGGGGCTCCTAGGTGACGTCCTGCGGACGACATCCCTGCTGCCGGCCATTCGTCGGAGGTACCCCCGGGCGCACATCACGTGGCTCACCCGCCCCGAGGCCGCCGAAGTCCTCCGAGAGAACCCGCTGGTGGATCGGGTCTTGCGTCTTGGGGAGGCGACGGGGGCTCTCCTGGCGTCGTTGCAGTTCGACATCGCTCTCTGCCCGGACAAAGAGCTTCCCGCCTGCTCGCTCATGCAGCTGGTCCAGTGCGAGGACAAGCGCGGCTTCACGATCGACGCCAACGGTTCCATCGTGCCTCTGGGAGAGTCTGCCCACCGTCTCTACGAGCTGGGGCTCGACAACTACCAGAAGTTCTTTGTGAATGAGAAGACCGAGCAGCACCTGATGACTGAGGCGCTGGGCTTCGAGTATGCGCACGACAGGTACATCGTCGTGCTCACGGATCGCGAGCGAAGGTGGGCGCTCGAGGATCGTCGGATCGCCGGGGTAGGGGACTCTGAGGTTCTCATTGGCTGGAACACCGGCTGTAGCGCGCGTTATCCCTACAAGAAGCTAACGGTCGAAGATCAAGTGCACTTGATGGAGACCGTCTGGCAGCGCACCGTGCGCAAAGACCGGGTGCGCTTTGCCTTGCTTGGCGGAGGGGCTGAGGACGAGACTCGCAACCGCAGGATTGGTGAGATGTTGAGCGAGCGGCAGATTCCCGTAACCCAGACCCCTTGTCTCCAAGGCGTTCGTCGAGGGCTGGCAGCGGTGGCGGGCTGCGACATGGTGGTCTCTGGCGACTCTCTGGGCATGCACATGGCCATCGGGCTCAAGAAACCCACAGTGGCGTGGTTCGGGATTACCTGTCATCAGGAGATCGACCTCTATGGTCGAGGCATCAAGGTGTTGTCAGAGGTGCCCTGCAGGCCGTGTTGGCTGCAGCGTTGTCAGCTAAAGCGCAAGTGCTACCGCCACCTGCCTTGGCCCGAGATGTCTGCGGCCATTGTGGACATGGCAACGTCCATCCTGGAGGAGGGTCGCTGGGCTGGCGACCACGTTCTGGGAGCCTTTCCTCCTGAGAATCGCATCGAGCCTCCGCTGGGCGTATCACCGGGGCCGGTGCTCTGAGCTGTGCTGCTGCCCTAGGGTGGTGGCTGCTGATCAGTGGAAGACGGGGCCGTCCTGGTCCTTCCGATCCCGATCGACGACCTTCAGGTGCTTGGCTTGGCGTTGGCTCCATGCGTGCCTCAGCCGGCCCATCCACTGCAGTATGCGACGGTCTAGGTCGCCACTCTTCCACCACCACCACCCCACCAGAACCCCGCAGAGGTGTGCAGCGTGGCTGACGGCTTGCCAGGCGAACCCGAACTCCATGAGAAATTCGATGGGCAGCAGCCACCTCGCGGTGAAGCTCAGCGGGAGGAACAGCAGACTAATCGTGCGGTCAGGCCACGAGAAGCAGTAGACCGCTACGACCGTGAATACAGCTCCTGAAGCCCCGATGGTGGGTAGCTCCCATGGAAGAAGTGTCGACTCGATGCCGACGAGGTGCAGCACCAAAGACAAAAAGAGCTGAAGACAACCACCGGCGACGCCGCCGCCCAGGTAGAGGGCGAGGAACCGCTGGCGCCCCAGCGCATCGGCTACGGATGAGCCGAACATCCAGAGGAAGAACATGTTGCCCGCGAAGTGCATGAACTCCGCATGCAGGAACAAGGTGGTCAGCGGCTGCCACACCATGCCGCGGAAGAACAAGCTGGGGCGCAGGCCGCCATACTCAACGACGAGGGGAAGGGGAGGGGCCCCAGGCTCGCCGGCGCCGCCCGGCAGCGCGAAGCCGAGGATCCACTGCAAGAGGAGCGCCGCTCCGGTCACTACGATGAGGTCGCGGATCACTGCTGGGGTTTGCGCGGGACCGATCCTCAGGCCTCCGCCGCCATAGCCGCCGCCGTAGCTCACCTCAGCCCTCCTTGTTCAGTGGTAGATCGTCTCATCTTCGTCTTTGTGGAGCGCCTCTTCCACCACCAGCCGGAGCATCTTCTTGGACCGCATGCGCCGCCGCAGACGACCTGGCAGGTCATCGCCGTAACGGAACCAGAGCCAGCCGAAGAGCACTCCCCCCAATTGGTATCCGCCCGCTGTGGGACCTGAGCCAAGAGGGGAGTTGAGCGCGAGAGCACGAATCAGAACCAGTCCGGCAACCCCCCAGGCGATCCACTTCAGTTTGACGGGTACCACCATGAAGAAGCTGACGATCGCATTGGGTGTCATGGCGCAGTACACGATGAGCACCGCGAGAACCGAGGGCCCAAAGCCGTAGTGTGGACTCGCAGGGTGCACCAGCGGGCCCAGCAGGAATCCGACGACGCTGGCGCCCACGGAGGAGCCAAACCACAGGAGCAGGAACTTGCGGGGCCCCAGATAGCGTTCAACCGATGCCCCCACGAAGCCAAAGGCAAGAAAGCCGAGCACGAGGGAGCCCAAGGCGCCCGGTGGATGAACCAACGGACCTGTGAAGATCTGCCAAATCTGGAATCCAACCCCCGCTGAACCCGTGCTGATCATGCCACCGGGCGGGTGCAACGCGAGATAGTCCCAGAGGGCTACGGGTCCTGATGGCGGTACACCCGCCCCAAACAGATCGTCTCCCGCCCCAAACGGTGACCGGGTGGTTACTCTCGTGCCAGCGATGCGCTCGTGGATTGACAACAGCGCCCAGACCGCGCCGTAGAGGGCCATCAGCCGCCAGCCCAATGGGGTGAAGCCCAGATGGAAGCTACCGCCAGGCTGTGCGGCCGATCGATAAGGGGGGCGCATCGCGGCTCCGCGAGAACGTGGGTGCGCGATGCCCTGCGAGGCACCGCTGGCCACGGAGGGTAGCACGCTTGGCAAAACCGTCGTTCTGCTTGACAGCAACTGTACATCCGTTCTCTACTGAACACATGACTCGTTGGCTCTCTTGGTTCGCACCTCGGGGAGCCTGGGTTGGGGCCTCTGGGCTCCGGCCATATCTGCTGAATCTGCTGCTGAAGCTGCGCGTTGAAGGGGTCTCATGTCATGGAAGGTCTGTCTGACCGTCAGAGAAGCATCCTCGAGTACATCTACGGCCGATATCAAGAGGACGGTGTGTTGCCGTCCTATCGCGAGATCGGTGAAGCCATGGGCATTCGCTCCACCAATGGTGTGAGCGACCACCTCAAGGCGCTGGAGCGCAAGGGCTATGTGAGCCGCATTGGTGGAGGCGGTAAAGGTGCCTTGGCTCGGGCGATGGCGCTCACGGATCGGTCATTGATTGAGCTCGGTGGGGCTCTGAGTGCGGAGCCCGACTTTCTCGATGCCGAAATGGTCGCGGTCCACGTCTACGGCCAGGTGGCCGCGGGCGCTCCGGTGCTGTCGGTCGAGCATCGGGAGGAGACCCTCCATGTCAGCTCGTGCATGATCCCCGGGGCGGGGCGGGTGTTCGCGCTGCGCGTGCGCGGTGAGTCCATGATTGATGATGGGATTCTGCCTGGTGACTATCTGTTCGTGCGCAAGCAGTTGACCGTTCCCAATGGAGAGATCGCGGTGGTCATGGTGGAGGGCGAGTGCACCGTGAAGCGGTTCTTTCGCGAGGGAGAGCAAATCCGGCTCCAGCCGGCCAACGCAACCATGGAGCCCATCTACGTGCGTGCGGCCGATTTCAAGGAAGTGAATGTCATCGGCGTGGTTGCTGGCGTCTATCGTCGAATGCACTGATCTGCTGACTACGGCTCTCGATCCACCACAGGGCTCTGGTCGTTGACGCTCCCACGGGGCGCGACTATAACGGCGGCGCCTCGGGGTGCGGGACACAGAACTTCCGGGGGATTAGCTCAGATGGGAGAGCGCGGCGTTCGCAACGCCGAGGTCAGGGGTTCGATCCCCCTATCCTCCACCAACAACTAGAGACAAGGGCTCCAGCCGGATTCGCTGGGGCCCTTTGTCGTTCTGAGCGCACGATACGTTCGTGGGGTGCGGTGCGCCGCTGGGCTCCTGTTGGTTCACCGAGGACCAAAGCGGGTTCTCGGACCTGTCATGTAGGGCGGGTGTTGAGGGGTGCTCCAGGTGGTGGGAGCAACTTGGATGAAACGAGACGAGCCCAGCAATTACGAGTAGTTCAAAAGATATTACGTCCGATAATACATATTATGACAACTAAAATATTGAGGTCGAACTAACCCCTGGATGGCTCGGCTTGGCCTTGGTTTGTGGCTTGGCTACCAGCTCAGGGCGCGGTCGTTGCGGTGCGCCGGCTCTTCACTGAGATCTGTCGGGGTTCCCGCTGGTGCCAAGAGCGATCGAACGGTGCCGCCGGCCGTGAGCACGAGGACCTGCCTGCCCGCACTTCGTGGGGCGGCGGCAATCCCGGCTATGCGGATCCCGTCGCTGGGTCGGTAGGTCCAGAGGCTGGTGCCTTCATAGCGATCGATTGCGTGAAGTGTGCCACCGAGGTCGCCCACCAACAGCATGCCTGCCACCCGCATGGGCGAGCCCAGCTGGCTGTTCTTGACCTCCCAGGTCCAGTCCGCGACGCCCGTCCTCGGGTTGATGCTGTGTAGGCTGCCCTTGGCATCGGACACGTATAGAGCCTCGTCCACAAGCGTCATGGTGGTCGAGGCTCCCAGATCTTCGTTGCGCCAGCGTATAGCTTGGCTGTTGGCGTCGATTCCCAGCAGTGGTCCGCCGAACGCGCCGACGACAATCAGGTCGTCGAAGACGACGGGCTCACTCTGAATGTCTGGGAACTGCCCATCGCCGACCTGGACGGACCACTTCTCAAGTCCTGTTGCCCGATCAAGGCCTACTAGAGCCCCATCGGAGAACCCCGCGAGCACTTCATCTCCTCGTACTTGAGGGGTTGGCGCGCCGAGGATCGCCAACTCGAGGGCTCCACGAGTGACGTCTCGCCGGTGGCTCCAGCGCCATAGACCATCTTCGAGACCCACAGCGACGACCGTGTCGTCCGATGTAGCTACTAGCACTTGATCGCCGTCGAGTGCGGCGCTGCTGAAGACCGCGCCTTGGGTTGCGTATGGCTTGGGCCAGACTGGCTCGAGGTCGTCGTCGAGGCGCTGAAGGTTGCCGAAGGAGTCCACCAAGAGCCAGCCGCTTGCGATGCGGGTCGGGGCGGCTTGGACCGGCCCTTCGGTCTCGATGGTCCGAAGGAGCCGTCCTGTGGTTCGCTCGAGGACAAACAGCCCGGCACTTCGGCTGGAGCCGACCAGCACGCGGTCGCCGTCAAACTGAGGCACTCCCAACTCCAGGCGGCTGATGGCCCAGCGGCCCTCGTCGGGAAGCTCCCAAGTCCAGTCATCGCTCAGGGGCAGGCGCACAGCCCCCGCGTACATCCGTTCCGCGGCCGTCGCTGGTTCCGCTTGGTTTTCGTTCTGGGGGCCTGCGACCTGGCCAAGCCAGGCTTCGGTTCGCGGTGGGTTGGTGAGCCGTGGCTCACGCAGAACTCCGTCGTGCGCCGCGCAGCCAATGAGAAGGACCCCCAGGAGCAGCGCTACGGTGAGCGCGAAAGCCTTATGGGGTTGCATGGGCAGCAACACGAGCCAGGACGTCCTGCGTGTGCTCGCTATCCGGGAACTCCGTCTGGAATTGGCTGTAGATATCTAGGGCCTTGGCCGTGTCCCCGGATGCTTCGTAAGTTCGCGCGAGCCCCAAGGTCGCCGCCTCCTTGAGGGAGCCAGCGGTCGTGTTGCGAAGGGACTCGTACTCCGTGGCCGCCTCACCGTGGCGTCCGAGCGCGGCCAAGGCGTGTGCCCTGGCGTTGGATGCCCGAAGCCCGATCAGTCCATCGGCCGCTTTCGCGGCGCTGAAGTACGCGAGCGCTTGGTCGAAGTCGCCCTGGTCATACAGAGCCCGCCCGGCGACGATCTGTGCCTGGTGAGCTTGGGAGGTGCCGTCATAGTCCGCAATGACGGCGTCGAGCGCCGTGACCGCCGCGGCCACCTTGTCCTTGCTGTCGGCGTCGTCTGGGGCGGTGAGCGCCAGAGAGATGCCGCCCAGCGACTGGTTGCTCTGAGCAGGGAGCTCGGCCACTGCATCATAGAGAGCGGCGGCGGCGTCCTCACTGGTGGCTGCTTGAGTCTTGTCCACAACAGCCCAGACGATCACAAGCAACAAGAGGCCCCCAACGATCCCTGAGACGATCTTTCCCCGCTCGATGAGCCAGTCGATGACGGTGCCACCGACCTCAATGAACTCGTCCGGCTGCTCCAGTTCTTCCTGGCGCTCCTTGCGAGAGACCCGCTTCTTTATGACCGGTCGACGGGGTGACTGCGTAGGCGGTGTTGTCCCGCCACCGATCTCTTCGGTGCTAGCGCCTGTGTTTGTCTGTTCGTCTGCCACGGTTGGGGCTCCTCCTGTGCCGGGCTCACCAGGGGTCTGTAGACAACCCCTCGCGGGCGCGGGCGCGAGGGCGCTCTCTTACCCGGAATGGGGCCTGTGGGTCAACCAGTCGTCGCCGGCGGGCACTGGAATCTACGCGCGTCAGGAGCCATCGCGCGACTTGAAAGCGATGCGAATGGGCGTGCCGCGCGTCGGAAACTGGGCGCGGAGTTGATTGACGATGAACCGCCTATAGGTGGAGTGCAGTGCCTTGGGCTGGTTGCAGAAAAAGACAAACGTCGGTGGGCGGACACCGGTCTGGGCACAGTAATACAGTCGCACGGGCCGATGCTTGTGCATGGGTGGCGGAGTGCCCTCCCAGGTCGCCCGGGCCCATCGATTCAGTGGCGAGGTGCGTACAGTCAGTCGGTGCGCCTCGTCCACTCGGGTGACAGCTTCCCAGATCTGCTTCACCCCCCTCCCTGTCAACGCGCTGACAAACAAGGTCTCTGCGAAGGCGAGGTGCGGAAACCGCCACTGAAGATTCTCTTCGAACGTCTTTTGGGCGCGACGGCCCCCGGACATGAGGTCCCACTTGTTGACCACAATGATCAGTCCCCTGCCCCGGTCTGCAACGAGGGAGCCCAGCTTCGCCTCCTGCTCCGTGACTCCCTCGGTGGCATCGAGTAGGAGAACACACATGTGCGCCGCCTCCACGGTCCGGATGGCCCGACCCACCGTCAGCTTCTCGACCCGCTCATGCACTCGCGATTTTCGTCGAATCCCGGCAGTGTCGATGAGCACGTAGCGTTGGCCGTCGCGCTCGAGGACGGCATCCACCGTGTCGTGGGTTGTTCCGGCTTCTGGCGAGGTGATGGACCGTTGGAAACCGAGGAGTTGGTTGAGCAGGGTGGACTTGCCCACGTTGGGCCGTCCCAAGAGCGCGATCCGGGGCACAAAGTTGCTGTTGTCGGGTGGCTCGAAGTCCCGGGGCAGTTCCTCCGGCGAGGTGCCCTCCATCGTGATCAGTCTCCCCTCCAACTCGGGATCCGCGAGGCCTGGTCGCCATGCCTCCTGCTCTAGAGAAGACGAGCCATCGATGGAGCTCGTCTCTTCCTGAAGCCAGGGGTCCTGAGCGCTCCAGGGATCGTGAGCTGTGTCATCCCCGGTCCCCTCCCCTGCTTCCTGTATGACGCTCTCTTCGGCTGCGGTGGGCCTGTCGGACTCGAGGTCCCATTCTTGGGGCTCTGGACCTCGGCTGGTCATGGCTTCGTTGGGCATGTCGTTGCCGAGAAAGTGGAGCCGTCCAGCCCGCTTTGCAGCCTTTGCGCTCTGCGACGATCTTGCCGGTCGCTCCCGGCTTCGACGCCGCTCTCCCTCGACCCAAGTTGGATCAATGCGACCCAACTCTTCGCCCGGATCGGGCAGCGCGTTCTCGATGGCCTCGATCAGATCATGAGTGCCCAGCCCGTGTTCGGCGGACACTGGCAGG
>PBPL01000234.1 GCA_002724675.1 Deltaproteobacteria bacterium
GCGCGGGCGACGACGACGAGCACCTACGCCTCCGCACGAACGACTGGCAGGCCTGGTCGGACATGGGGCGAGTGGTCGGCAGCTACAACCTGAGCGGCGGCCGCGCGCTGGCCGGAACATTCCATCACCTCGACGCCGGACTCCGTGTTTGGCGACGCGAGGTCTCGACGAACGACGGACGGTCCAAGGCCGTCCTCCACACCTGGTACCGCGGTGGACAGCGGATTGGCGCTCAGCAAGGCGTCGTCCACTTCACCCCCACTGCTTGAGGAGCCCCGTCATGTCCCTGGCAATAGCCCAGTCCTTTCCCTCGACCTTTCTCCCCTACGGCGAGAGCCTCCACCGTCCGTTTCAGTGCTTCATGGGGCGCTGGGAAGGGCTGTGCAAGACCTTCACGCCCGAGGGCTCCTTCCTCGAGTCCAGTGCTGTCCACATGGACGTCTACTGGAAAGACGAGACGACCTGGCACCTGCACGAGCACTTCGACAACCTCTACCAGTACGGCGAGGCCCTGTTCGAAGCCGACTTCACAGTCAATGGCAAGTACGCCTACGCCAAGAACGACCAGATCGAGGTCCACTCCTCGGAGCTGACCCCCTACAACTACGTGTTCAGCATCGACAGCAAGGTGACGAACACCATGGTCTACAACAACCACTTCTTCCTGGATCCCAACACCCGTCGGATCATCACGCACAAGGTGCGCGGGGGACAGACGCACATCTATCAGATTCAGGACTTCGTGCGGATTGTGCAGCCCTAACGGCAACCCACTGAGCAACCAGGAAGAGCAATGACCACAGCAGCGGTGACCAAGTCCGTGCTCGAGCTGGTGTCTGAGACACCCGACGTCGACAACCAAGCGGCCTTCGAGACCCTCTCGACGCTCTTCGCGGCGCTGCGGGCCAAGCTGGATGGCCGGTTCACCCTGACTCTCGACCCCTCGGTGGATCGATTCGCGTCTTACGCCAACGCAAAGGGCGAAGGGCAAGGCACCCTGCAGGCTCTCTCTGGCCCTGAGATGGACTGGATGATCCACTCGTGGACGGGCACACCGACCTCGAGCTTTACCAACATCCACCTCACGGCCTGGCTGGGTCCTCAGATCCGCGTGCCCCACCTGTGGATGGCCATGGGCACCATCCCCGAGCTGTTCGTCTACCTGGACTACGGTCCACGGACCGACATGTACGAGGACACGGACTACATGGACCGATACTTCGGCCCGGTGAACGCCACCTACATGGACGTGCAGAACGACCCACAGCTGCCTTCGTTCATTAGCCAGGATCTGTGCACTCGCCAGTGGATCTCCCCCACCGGGATCTGCCTTGCTGGCGTCAAGCCCTCCGCCCCGATCTACGCCCGGCTGGCCACCCTGGCGCACGCCCACATCGATCGGTGGCTCGGCTGGGTAGACGACGCCAGCCCCGTACCCATCGAGGACCGTGAGGTCCTCGCTCGTCGCGATCTGAACATGCGCCGAACCATCGCCGAGCGCGACCCCGCCAACGCCCTGGTGGCGAATATCTACGGTGAGACCATGAAGGACGATCTGGTGAAGGCCCTCTGGGGCGACCAGCGCGTTCTGCCACGCCCCAACTGAGCTCGCCCTCATCCCTCTGGAGAGAACCATGCACGCAGCCGTAACCAACAGTCCCGAGCCTCGCGTTGCCGAGCCTCGCGTTACCGAGCCCCTCGTTGCCGAGCCCCTCGTTGCCGAGCGCTTTGTCGAGTGCATGAGCCCCGAAGAGCGGGCCCGCGCTCAGAGGGTGCAGGCCATCCTTCCGGCGCTGCGTGAGTTCGCCTCCAAGGGCGACGCTGAAGGCGCCTTCCAGCCAGAGAACTTCGAGACGCTGAAGAAGAGCGGACTGCTGGGCCTCATCGTGCCCACCCGCTACGGCGGACTCGGCGGAAGCCTGCGAGACCTGTGCGCAACCACCTACGCGCTGGCCTCTGCATGCCCCTCCACGGCCCTCTGCTTCTTCTTTCACTGCAGCAGTGCCTCTCGCGGACTGCTGGCTCTCGAGGCGCTGGAAGCTGGACTGTTCAACGATGACGAGGCCCCAGTGGTCCGCCGCTTCGCCGAGAAGGTCCTGTCCAAGATGGGCGAGGGGAACCTCTGGCTGGGCAACTTCGCCAGCGAGTCCGCCAAGTCGGCCAACAGCGCCATCACCATCACCACAACGGCCACCCCCACTGATGGCGGCTGGCTGCTCAACGGCGTCAAGTCGTTCGGATGCTCCACTGGAGTCGCCGACGAGTACCTCGTCACCGCGACCCTGGAGGGCTACGACACGGCTGAAGGGCTCGTGACATTCTTCGTTCCACGGGACGCTGACGGCGTCTCTGCTAGGGCGAAGTGGGACGCGATCGGACTGCGGGCCACGGCCACAGACGGGCTAATCCTGAAGGATGTCTTCATCCCCGAGGAAGACTCCCTGGTCATCCCCGGGGCATTCACGCGCATGATGCAGATGAGCCGCGGAAGCTTCGTCGGCAACCAGATCGCCGGTGTGGCCGTCTACTTGGGGGCCGCACAGTCCGTCTACGACTATGTGTGTGACTTCCTGACCACTCAGACCTTCCGCGACACCGGGGCGCCCATCGGGACCAGCCCCATGCACCAGGAACTGGTCGGCCGCATGACCGTGGATATGGAGACCGCCTACCTCTGGATGGCCCGACAGCTGGCCCTCGAGACCAGCGAGCCTCCCCTGCTTCCCAAGGATCGCGTCGTCATGCAGTGGCGCATGTGCAAGGGAGAGACCACGGAGGCCTGCTTCCGTGTCGCTCAGAGTGCTCTTAAGGCATGCGGCACCAGCAACACCGCCAACACCGGCCCCATCGCTCGCGCCATCCGCAACCTCAGCATGGGCCTGGTCCAGGCCTTCCCCGCCGAACGGGGCCGCCTCGAGGTAGCCAAGATGGTCATCAGTGGCGAGGGACAGAACCTCTTCGCCGTCAGCCACTGAGCAACCGGCCGGACGAGTCTGCGCCATGTCCTCCGATCTCCCCGTCCTCATCGTCGGTGCTGGCCCGGTGGGCCTCTCGCTGGCCCTTGCCCTCGCGCGCCGTGGCGTGTCCGTCTCCGTCTTCGAGGCAGAGGAGGATCTGAGCCCAGAGATGCGGGCCAGCACGATCCACGCCTCGACCCTGGAGATGTTCGAGGAGTGGGGTGTGGTGGAACAGGTGCTTGCAGCCGGCTCCATCACCGACCGTGTTCAGTACTGGGAGCGCAGCACCCGCACCCAGATCGCCGAGTACTCCTTCTCGCTGCTGGCGAACGACACGCGGTACCCCTTTCGGCTGCAGTGCCCGCAGAACATCGTCACCCGCGTGCTCCGCGCAGAGCTTGAGCAGTTGCCCCAGTGCACGCTGCACTTCGGACACAAAGCAACTGGGCTAGAGGACCAGGGCGGTCAAGTCTGCCTGGAGTTGTCCTCGCCGACGGGCCCGATCTCCGTGGAGGGCTCGTATCTGGTCGGCTGCGACGGAGCCGGCAGCGTGGTGCGACAGTGCCTGGACCTGGAGCTGAGCGGCAAGACCTACGAGGACCGCTTCCTGCTCGTGGGCACTGACCTCGACTTCTCCGACGCCTTCCCCGGCATGGGCCCGGTGGCCTACATCTATGATCCCGAAGAGTGGGCGATCCTGCTGCAGTTGCCCACGCTGACTCGGACCGTGTTCCGCGTGAAGCCGGACGAGGACGAGCGGGAAATCACACGAGATCAAGCCCTTAGACAACGACTGTGGCGCCTGTTGGGGAGCGAGACCGACTTCCGCATCGAGATGTCGAGCATCTACCGGGTGCACCAGCGGGTGGCGGAGCACTTCCGACGGGGACGTGTCGTGCTGGCCGGCGACGCCGCCCACATCAACAACCCAGCAGGTGGCATGGGGCTGAACAGCGGTGTCCACGATGCCTACCTGCTCGCCCAAACCTTGCTGCGCATCTTCGAGGGCGAGCAGGAGACTCTGCTCGATCGGTACTCCGACGATCGACGACAGCTTGCCCTCGGCCTGATCCAGTCCGTCTCCGACCGGAACTACAGCGACCTAGTGATCAAGGACTGGGAGGGACGCAAGCAGCGAAACGACAAGATGCGTGCTGCATCCCTCGACGACGCCACCGCACGAGAGTACCTGCTGGATGCGACGCTGCTGAGACAGCGACCAGCACCCTTTCCCCATCCCCCAGTGAGGCCAGCCCCATGATCGTACAACGCCGAACAAACGACGGACCTGCGCGGGTCGTCGCCATGACGGACCACCTCGGCTTGGCTGATCAGTTCGCCGAGGCCTTTGGCAACGACGCCTTCCACAGCCCAGGACCACCCTCCCTGTTTCGGTTCGCCATTGCGCACCACGACGAGGGGTGGGCCGAGGTTGACCGACGCATCCCGCTGGATGAAGAGACAGGACTTCCCTGCAATCTCTTGCAGACCCCCATCGACGACATGCTGGCGAGCGGCCCGGCGTCGGCTGAGTTCAATGAGGCCCACCACCCCTGGTGTGGCCTGCTCGTGAGCATGCACGTGTACGGCCTGTACAACGGCCGCTACGGCCTGTCGGACAAGATCGTCGTGGAGGCGCTTCCCGAGGCCGTTCGTCCTCAATTCAAGGCCATGCTGGCCGACGAAGTCGCTCGGCAGGATCGTCTCAAGGCGACGCTCTCAGAGGACCCGGAGCTAGCTGACAGCGTGGCGCCCGACGCCCTCTTCCAGTGCTACAAGCTCTTGCAATTCTTCGACACCCTAGCGCTCTACTTCTGCATGGACGAAGCCAGCCTTCGCGAAGAATCCACCTTCCTCAACGTCCCTAGCGCAACGAGCGAAGACGCAAGCGTCACGGTGACTCCCCTAGAGAATGGCGACTATCGGGTTCAGCCCTTCCCGTTCGAAGGTGACGCGCAGACATTCTCCCTCGGAGGAAAGGTCGTCGAGCCCCAACCGGCGGGGACCGACATCCAGAGCGTCCTAGCACGCACCCCAGAGACAGCCGAGCACTTCCGCCTGGTGCGCTGAGGCACCATGCTTCGAGTCGCCGCCATCCTGGCGCTCAGTGTGGGCATGGTGGCCTGCGAGCGCAGCGAGTTGGGTGTCCGCTATGGGGACACACTGATCGACGTGGTGGACATCCACCTGCACACAGGAGAGTGGGACACGACACCTGTCTCGGGCCAGGAGACCCTGGTCAAGTTCTTCCCGTTCCCCATCGGGCTCCAGGCCGAGGGAGCCGTTGACGGGATCCTCTCCCGCGAGGGTCTCCTGGAACAGCTCGACCGCGCCGGCATCCGTCGGGGAGTGGTCCTCGCTGTCTACGCTCCCAAGGTCTTCGGCATCGCCAGCAACGATCTGGTCATAGAGCTACTGCGAGAGGACGCGGCCAGCGGAGACAACCGCTTGTTGGGTATGGCAAGCCTGCGATTCGACCGCTGGGACGAGGACTGGGAGGAGCAACTCTCTGCACTGGACGCCGCCCTAGCCGAGCCCAACATGGTGGGCGTCAAGCTGGCCCCGCCTCACCAGCACTTCCGCATGGACGACCCGAGACTGACTGCACTGGCAGTGATCGCATCGAACCACCGGGCTCCCATCTACGTCCATACGGGCCCCAGCCCGTTTCCAGGCACCCGCAACGACATCCCCTACATCGATCCGGCCTACCTCGAGGCGCTGATTGCAGCGCACCCGGGAGCAGACTTCGTCTTGGGCCACATGGGCTACGACTTCCTCGCCGAGAACCTGGGCTTCCTCGACACCTGCATTGCGCTGGCTCAGAGCTACCCCAATGTCTACCTCGAGCCGAGTGCGCTCGGTGCTAGAGCCCGGGAGAGCGGCCGGGACAACATGCGGGCGGTGCTGGTCGCTGCACGGGACGCTGGAGTACTCGACCGCGTCATCTACGGCAGCGACGGACCTCAGCGACCCGGGTTCCTGAAGGCCTACCTAGAAGACACCGTGGAGGTCATGGAAGAGCTCGACTTTACGGCCGATGAAGCCACTGCGGTGCTCTCCGAGACCTTCGAGACGATCTACCTGAATTGACCTCAACAACACGCAGATTTGGACCATAGACAATAAATCTACTAATTGGTACATAACGAGCGCCCGCGCAGCTACCCGTAAGGAACCTAGCTGATGCGGCACCCCGCTCAGCCCCCATCCGAACTCTCCTGAGGAAGCCCCATGTCCCTTTCCAGCGAACTGTGCCTCTCCAACCTACAACGCGTCGTCGACCGCTTCGATCTTCAGGAGCAAGGCGGTGAGGGTGATGGCCCCTACCTCTCGCTGATGAGTCCCATGAGCCCCGAGCCGGTCGGCTCCATGCGGATCTTCTCCGGTGAGAAGGTGGAGCGAGCCGTCTATATCGGCATCTCGGTACCGGCTATCGGCCTGGACAGCCACATGCTCTTTGCCTTCGCGCCGAGCACATCGGCCTTGCCCCACTTCACCGTGGACTCCGTACAGGCCGGGCCTACCTACGCGTTCCACCTCGACCTGATCCCGCGGGTCGACCTGGGCACCCATCTCGCCTGGATGGACCACGTGCTCTTGCCCCTCACCCCCATTTGGGACGAGGTCCAGGAGTGGGAAGGCCTCACTCGGGCCCAGATCGCCCCACGACAGCGCGCCATCATGTCGCCCTGGATGCTGGTCAATCGCGCCACGCCGGAAGCCTTCGAGCGCATGACCAACCCGTCGGGGCCTACCTCGAGCACTGGCTCGACCTCGTGGAGGCCGGCGTTCCCGCCTCCACTCACCCTCACATGACGGCCGCCGACCTCGAGCGCCGCGATCAGGAGAACCGCGCCCTCATCTTCAGCCCAGAGGTCGACAAGGTCTGGGCTCAGATCGAACGACTCCTCGGCACGGATGTGCCCGCCACAATGCGCAGTGTGCTCAAGGGCGAGGCTCTCTAGTCGATGTCCCTCCGCGCACGCGTCTTCGCCGTCCCCTTGCCCGGTCGTCCCGCTCCATGGGACCGCTGCGCTGCCAGGGTGTTCTACGCTGCGGGTCCGCCAACCGAGGAGGCCCTGAACACGGGACTCCTACCACCAGTAGCGGACCACGGACGACGACCAGTAATCGTTCTCATGCCCGGCATGAACCTGCCCTGCTCGAGCTACCGTTGGCTCGCCCAACACCTCGTTGAGGCTGGCTTCGTGGTGATCGCCTACGACCACGTGGAGAGCCCCGTGCCAGGGTTCGAAGGGCTGGGTCCCGGACTGAACGTAGATCGCCTGCGGCCCGGAGCCAAAGCCGGCTCCTGTTCGACGATCCTCGGTCCTCTCTTCGAGGCTCTCGAGCGCCTGGATCGTGAGACTCTGGTCGGCTGTATCGATACCGAGCGAGTGGTGTTGTTTGGCCACTCGGCCGGTGGAACCACCGCCCTGTTCAGCGGCGGATGGTACCCACAGGTGCGCGGCGTCGTCACGTACGCCGCGCACGCCGGAGTCTCCATGAGCTTGGGCTATCCAGCGGGGACCGTCCGCGCCGTAGAGGGGCAGGTACCCACCTTGCTCATGGGTGGCGATGCCGACGGAGTGGTCCAGGCCAGCTCCCATCGCTACGGAGGCCAACAAGGGGATGCGACACACCTCCTTCAGCGAACATTTCGCGAGGCCCTGAGCGGTGAGGGGCATGGACTGATCGTGCTCCGAGGCGGACAACATCTCGGTGCCTGCCACCCGTACGACTCGAGCCTAGGCCGTGGCTTCCTGGAGGAGCCCAACGTGAGCCAGACCGACGCTCGGGGCGTCCTCGCCCAATTGACGGCAGCCTTCGCACAGAGGTGCACAGGAGGGCCAGACACGCTCCCACAGGTCCTGCAGGACCATGCAGAAACACTCACGCACACGGAGTGGTCATGACAGCTCTCCTAGAGACTGCGACCGAGCCAGCCTCCGACCGACCGGAAGCTCCGGCCCTGGGGACGGTAGCCCACACTCTTCTCGCCATGCGCGGGATCTGGCACGACCATGTGGAGGTCTACGATCTCGCGGGCCGCCCCCTGGCCGAGGATCCACTCGCTGGAAGCCCCGGCTCCGCCCCCTTCGACAACCTGGTCTACGTCGACTTCGATGGAGAACGCTGGATTCAGACCAACGTAACCTTCCGCGGCCGACCCCTGGCCTCCAAGACGTTCTCCGGCCGACTCGTGGACGGAGTCCTGCGCTTCGACCAGTTGGGGCCAGGCGCTCCCCAGCACATCGGCACGGGCGCTGGCCCCGGAACCCTCTTCTTGAACGCCTGCCGTGTCGCCGACTCTTGGTCGCGCTACTTGGAACCGGACGTCGTGACGCTCCTGAGCCCCAATGAGCGGACCAGGGTGACCCTGCTCTATCGCGGCGGCGAAGCCATTCGGACCCTCCGTGCTCACGGGACGCGCCTCGCTCCCACCGCCGACAAGAGAGTTCCTTGGGATCCACGGGGACCCGAAGGCGATGTGCACGAGCGCCGCACGGTTACCCATGCCTTCGAACGGCAGGACTGAGGATGCAGGTGGAGCCACGAAGCCCAACCCACCCCGTGGATCCAGTGGCTGAGAGTGCGGCTCTGCCCCCGCTGCTCGACGTGATCGCGGGGGCCGAGGTGGAGCCCGCCGAGTCATTGGGTTTCTCAGTGACCGACGCCAGCACCGGCAAGGCGCTGCAGCCAGCCCGGGCCTCCTCGGCCAAGCAAGTGGAGGCAGCCCTCGCTTCGGCTGAGTGTGGTTTCTCCTCTGGACACTGGTCTGAGCTGTCGCCAGAGCTGCGCGCCCAGTCTCTCGAACGGGTGGCAGACGAGCTAACCCCTCAGGTGAAGCGGCTCGCCGAGCTGGATTCCTTCACCAGCGGCGTGACCGTGCGCTGGACCTCGTTGATGACCCGGCTCGTACCGGTGATCTTCCGCCAGGCGGCCCAGGCTCTACGCGACGGCGTACTCCAGCAGAGTCATCCGGGACCTCACGGACCGGTGGAGGTCCGCGGAGTCGGCCTGGGTCCCGTCGCTCTGATTGGGCCATGGAACGCCCCCACCACCATCATCGCCCACAAGCTCGCCAGCGCTCTAGCCGCGGGCTGTAACGTCGTCATCAAGCCTTCCGAACACGTTCCGCACGGGACGGCCCTTCTCGTGGACGCGGTTCTGCGCGCGGGACTCCCCGAGGACACCGTCCAATTGCTCCACGGCGATGGTGCGGTCGGGCATGCTCTGGCCTCCGACCCTCGCATCAAGGCCGTCTCCTTCACCGGCGGTCTCGTCGCCGGTCGAGCTGTGGCCGCCGCCTGCGCTCGGGACCTCAAGCCCACCCAGCTCGAGCTCGGGGGCAACAACCCCCTGCTCGTTCTAGCCGACGCCGACCTCGATTCCGCAGCAGAAGCGGTGGTCGCCGGCCTCACCACTCTCAACGGGCAGTGGTGTCGAGCACTCGGTCGGGTCCTCGCCCACCGCTCCGTGATCCAGGACTTGCTCGAACGAGTGGAGGATCGACTGGCCATGGTGCGACTTGGCCATGCCCTCGATCCCGACAGCGACATGGGTCCTCTCGTGAATCCAGGGCACCTCGATCATGTGCAGAGCCATCAACAAGCCCTCTTGGCCGCCGCCAACTCTCGGGCTATCGCTCCCACGCAGCTGCCGGAGCTCCGGGGTCACTTCCACGCACCAACCCTGCTGTGCGGTGTCCCCCACCAACAAGCCCTCGAAGAGTTGTTCGGACCGGTGGCCACCGCCCACTCTTTCGACACGGAGCAGGAGGCTCTGGCCATGGCCAATGCCGGAGCCTACGGGCTGGCTGCCTACGTCTTCGGCGAAGAACAGCGAGCCCTGGAGATCGGACGACGCATTCGGGCGGGCTCCGCTCAAGTGAACGGACTCTCCCTTCTGTCTCTGGCACCCAAGGCACCGCGCTCGGCTTGGGGTCTCTCAGGGCTCGGCGACGAGGGGACGCTGGAGACCCTTCGGTTCTTCACCGGCCACCGGGTGGTCGGCGTGGGCGGACGACCTGGAGAGGCTGAGGCATGAGGCGCGGACACTTCATCGCAGGCCAAGAGTGTGGTCAGGACGGACCGAGCTTCGAGGTCATTGACCCGTCGACCCGTGCCCCCATGGGCCACGCAGCGCTGGGAACCGCAGCCGACATCGACCGAGCGGTCACAGCCGCACAGGATGCGCAGCGCAGTTGGTGGAGCCTGGCCCCGGGAGAGCGAGAGCGAGTGCTGTTGCGCTGCGCCGACCACGTAGAGACCTACGGAGGGCAGCTCACGGAGACGCTCATGGCCGAGTCCGGCTCCACCCTGAGCAAGGCCCGCTTCGAGGTGGGCTACACCCCAGCTCTACTCCGAGCAGCCGCAGGTGAGGCTCGGCGACTGTACGGCGACACCTTCCCCAACGACCGACCCGATCGCATGTCCATGGTGCTACGCGAGCCCGTCGGAGTCGTGGGGGTCATCTCGCCCTTCAACGCCCCGCTAGCCCTGCTCGTCAAGATGGCAGCCTTCCCGCTCGCGGCCGGCAACGCC
>PBPL01000235.1 GCA_002724675.1 Deltaproteobacteria bacterium
CGAGTCTGCGCCGGACTGCATGGCTCCATGAACCGCATGCTCTGGGTTTCTCTGATGCGCCGAGTTCTCCTGAGCATCCTGTTTGTCCTCCTCAGCACGGGGCCCGCGCTCGCTGCCGGCGACGGTGACCACCAGGAAACGCACGAACAGCCGAGCCAGGATCCCCTTACCGAAAGGCTCAGGGCCGAGGTGCAGCGGTACTACCTCCAGACCGGGGTCCAGGTCACTGAAGAGGACGAGCAAGCGGGAGTGGAGGCTGCTCGCTTCATGGTGCTGGACGGCGTGTCCATCGAGCAGCTCACTGCCGCAGTGGACCAGGCCATCCTGAGCCATCGCCCGGACCAAGCCATTCGTTTCGAGATCGCCGTGCCCATACGAGTCGCGTCCCAGGGCACAGCCAACGAGCCGCGCACCTCCGCAGACCCGCCCGGCGAGCCGACCCAGGCCCCAGCTAGTGAAGGCGACCGCGCCGCTCTAGCGGCAGAAACAAAGGCCCAGCAACGCATGCGAAGGTCCCACCGGATTCGAGGCAACCTGGCCCTGGGCTTCGGTATCGCCATGATCCCATTGGGGAGTGTCGGGGTGGGAACGGGCCTAGGCTTGCTGGCCTTCGTGAATGCCGTCGAAGATGTGACCAGGGAAACGGATGGGTTCGGCGCACTCTTCTACGGCTTGTGGGTCGGTCTCTTCGGCCCCGCCGCCTACCTGGCCGCCATTCCAGCCATCATTATTGGCACCTCGTTCATCGCGACTGGTGGGGTCCTCATCGGTGTGGGAGTTCGCCATCTACAGGCAGCCCGGCGTGCCGATGTGCTGAACAACCCGGACCGCCGCTACAGCATCGCCCGGCGCGCCCATGTGGACTGGGGCTTCCGCCTTCAGCTCTAGGGGCTTCGCAGGGGAAGACCCGGGCCAGGCCCCTCCACTCAGCCAGCGGTGACCAAGATCACCAACTGCCAGGTGGCCAGAGTCGTGATGCCATCTCCCACCACGCTCATGTCGAACACGAAGACCTGATCCGAGCTGCCAATGGGCACATCCGGGTAGAGGGTCAGGTCGAACACCACCTCGACGCCCAAGGGTGCATTGGAGACCACGGAGGGGTTGACCTCGGTCACGAAGTCGTAGGGGTCGTCATCCACCTCGAGGGTCAAGTCGAACACGCCTCCGCCAGCCAGACCGCCAATGCCCGAGATGATGTTGTTGACCGTTGAGGACCCGGACCCGGTGAACACGAGGGGCTCCAAGCTCCCATTGCCGTTCAGATCTGCCTCCGAGCCCGTGAGAGAGGCCAAGTCTTCCATCTGCCCCACGATGTCGCTGCCAAAAATGGGAATCGAGATCAGCGGAGTCTCGATGCCGATGAGCTTGGCACCGATAGCGTTCAGCGCGGCCGCGACAGCAGACTCCCCGGGCGGTGTGGGGCAAGCCGACGGCACGTCAAACCCGTTGTCGGGGTCCCTCATCTGGGCGTCTGTGGCGTAGGCAATGATAGGCACGGAGCCCGCTCGGAAGCCCACGCCACCAATGGTTCCGCCGCCGGGGGTCCCGGCATCGTAGACGCCCGCTTCGGTCCCCCCAAACGCATCACTGGGGCTCGCCATGAAGGGCCACACATCCGTGCCAAAGTCGTAGCTTCCGCTGCAGTTCAGATCGTGGCCCACGCCGGTCGCGGCCTGGTAGAGCGCCTCCATCGAGGACTCCGGTCCATCGTTGCCATCGTGAAGCGACACCGTGCTCAGGGCCGATTGAACCGCTGTCGTGTCGGTTGTGATCTGTTGGACGAGCTCGAAGGGCAGGTCCTCTCCCAGGACGCCGAAGTCCCCTGTTGCGTAGTCATCAAACGTGGCCACACCGTAAGCAATGTTGGGAATGGAGATCGTCGACACGATGGAGCTGAAGTTGGACGCCATGGTGTTGAGGGTCAGGGCCATGGAGCAGGTGGTGTCCAGCATGAACAGCACATCCGCTTGCTCGATCTCTGGCGTAAACGGGACCTGGAGCGTCGTAGACGTCCGTGGTGTCAGCTCGGCGTAGAAGCCAGTAATGAAGTCTGTGGGGTCGTTTGGGTCCGTGCCGGCCAGAGTCTCCACCAGGTCAGTGAAGCCGTCCCCGTCGCTGTCATCGTTACTGGGGTCGGTCCCCCCCTCCAGCTCCTCGCCGTCGGGCGTACCATCGTTGTCGCTGTCTTCGTCTTGGAAGTCGGGCGTGCCATCCCCATCGGAGTCGTCGGGCTGCGTGGGATCGTCCCCCGCCTCGTCAGCATCAGCGATACCGTCCCCATCACTGTCGTCGTCGAGGAAGTCGGGCGTGCCGTCCCCGTCGGAATCCACAGCCTCAGTGGTCGGGTCGGAGTCGCCCGCCTCCACCGAATCCGGGATGCCGTCCCCGTCACTGTCGGAGTCCTCGTCGTTGGGAATGCCATCTCCATCGGGGTCGCCATCTCCCTCTTCAGCGTCGCTGATCGTATCGCCGTCGCGATCGCCGTCTTGGCCGTCGCCGGAGGCATCATCATCGTCGCCGTCGTCGCCGTCGTCGGCACCGGAGCCATCGTCGCCAGCTCCGTCATCGCTGGAGCCACCGCCGCCAGAACGACCGTCGGTCCGGGGCATTCCCACGCCATTGGGACACCCCATCATGAGCACAACGAACAAGACAGAGAGACAGCGCGCGATCCAAGCCATGGACACCTCCGATGGGGAGGCAGAGTACCAGCGCCGGCCTCTGCCGGCGTGAGGTTGCCATGAGTTGGCCCACGGCACCCACAACGATGGGCTGCGGAGTCCCCTCCCCCGGACTCCACAGCCCCCTCGGGACTCGCGGCGGTCAGTTGTTCTCGTACCAGCGAAGGGTGCCGTCGGTAGACCCAGAGACAATGTCCAGGTCCCCATCGTCATCCAGATCAGCAGCTTGCACAGTCTCCACATCCACGGCGGAGGCCGTCACCAGCTGGGCAGAGAACGAAGGGCTCGGCGCTCCGTTGTTGGCAAACCAGTAGATCGTCTCGTTGTCTGGAGAGGCAACCAGGACGTCCAAGCTTCCATCGGCGTCCATGTCGGCTACCTGAAGGGCGGTCGCGCCATCCATGCTGCTCGACAGGATGTGGCGAGTGAAGGCCAGGGGGCTGCCTCCGTCGTTCTCGTGCCAGGCGATCACACCGGTGAAGGGCTCGGAGGTGACCAGGTCTAGGTCCTGGTCGCCGTCCACATCGGCCACAGCCACGGCATGCACGCTGTCGTTGACCGAGGTGATGCGATGCTCTGTCCAGCCCCCGTCATCGGAGTCGTTCTGCTCGAACCACCAGGCCTGCTGATGCCAGTGATCTGTCACGACCACGTCCGTGTCGCCGTCCTGATCCAAGTCTCCCGCGGCAACCGCAGCGATCCCAAACGAACCACTGCGCACCAAGACCTCATCGGCGAAGGCAGGGTTCACGCTGTCGTCATTGGGGTACCAGGACACCGTGCCCGCGTAGTATTCCCCGGTCAGCACGTCCAGACTGCCGTCCCCATCGATGTCCGCGGCCACAACGTCTCCAGCACCGTTGACGTCCGCGTTGACCAGATGACGTGAGAAGGATGGCAGAGCAGAGCCGTCATTCTCGATCCAGTAGACCTGGCTGGGGTCACCGGAATACTGGTAGTAGCCGGCAGACAACACGTCCACATCCCCGTCCCCGTCCATGTCCGCCAGGTCGATGTCTCGAGGGCGGGTCAACGTGATGTTGCCCACGCTCCAGGTGCCTTGAGAGACGGTGTGATCGGTGAAGGTCGGCGTCGGCAGTCCACTGTTGGCGTACCACTTGATCAGGTGGTTCGAGCTCGAAGCAGAGACGATGTCGACGTCACCGTCACCATCCATATCGGCCGTTGCCAGATCGCGAAGCCCCGCCGTATCCGCGCCTGAGTAGATCACGGACTCGGGCCAGCCAAGGCTGTCGCCACCAGAGGACTCCGAGCCAGTCGTGACGCTCAGGGTGTAGCCGCCTTCCATTCCGTCCCAACAACCGACCGTCATCACATAGCTCGTTCCCGCGACGCCGTCCCAGCTCGCCTCTTCGAACAGCGCCGGACCTTCCTGATAGGGCACCAACACATTCCCGGTAACGCCATCGAGAAAGGTGGCCTCGTCGTCCAAGACAAAGTCCCAGTCGCCGATACCCAGCCACTTCAGGCTGAACTGCAGTTCGTCGTCCTCGGCAACCGTGAACCGGTAGTGGTCCAGGGCGGCATAGCCCGATCCGGTTCCGCAAAACTGGTAGCCAGTGATGCAGATGTTGCTCGCCGATAGCGTGCCCAGGTCCTGAATCTGGGAGAACGAGGTGGGTGGGCTAGGGTCGGTCGGATCGGTCTCGAGGACAGCCGTCAAGCCAGCATCACAGGTCGGCGCGGTGAACCCTTCGTCCTCCTCCGGCTCGTCGCCTGAGGCGGTCGTATCGTCATCGTCACCGTCGTGGTCATGCTCGTCTTCACCGTCGTGTTCATGATCGTGGTCATCGTCGTCGTCGTCATCACCGAGCCCCTCTCCCTGCTCATCACCGCCCAGCAACTCATCGTCTGCCCCTGTAGTGTCGTCGTCGTCTCCAAACGGAAAATCGGCCGACGGAGAGTCGTCATCATCCTGAGACCGGTCGCGGTCTCGCCGCACCGAGATGCAGCCGGGGAGCCCCATCGTCCCGATCAACGCGGCAACGACAAGCCCTCGGCACAAGGCCACCTGCTGGGCTCTCGCGGGTGTTGTAGACAACCAATGGACCAGAGAGATGGGACTTTCGAGTCGACTCATGGGGAGACCTCCTGCCCGAGTCGGGACCCGACTGTCCCCTCGGTTCGAAGTTCAACCTTTGACCGATCTCAAGCCTGTCAAGCAATTGTCAACAAAAAGTGAACGAATCGTACGACAGGGCGCCTGCTGTCGCGGCACGCCCACCTGAAGACCTGCCCAGGGCTCAAGCTGGGCAGGTGCCGCCCGTGTGCTGGTGGCTCAGATTCTGTTCAGCGCTCGGAACCGGCGAGAGCCCAGTCCGATCAAGCCCAGAACAACCATCAAGCCCAAGCCCGGCGATGCGGGAGTGGGGCTGGCAGAGCAGGTGCAGTCCAGACCAGCCCCAGCGTCATCG
>PBPL01000236.1 GCA_002724675.1 Deltaproteobacteria bacterium
CGACACAGGCGACGACGACACAGGCGACGACGACACAGCCGACTCTCTCGTCTACACGTTCGTCTTAGAGGACAGCTGGGGGGACGGCTGGGACGGGAGCAGCCTGACCGTGATGGACGGCTCGGGAAACCTCGTGGCTTACGGGTTGACGGTTGAATTGGGGGCCACGGAGCAGTTCGATGTGGTCACGCCCGATTGCATCACAGTGACTTATGATCCGGGAGGCTCCTGGTTGGATGAGACTTCGTATGAAGTGTATGACCAGAATGGGGTGCTTCTCTTTAGCGATGGAGTTGATGCTCCGTACATCCCAGAAACGGCTGGCTACGACAACTGTCCGTCGCCCGCCTGGGCCTGTGGATCAGGTGAGGTAGCGGACTGCACTGGAACCTGCGTTCCCGTCAGTGAACTGAGTCGGCTCGAGGACGACACATGTGATTTCGATGTGGACGGTGTGCACTTTGCCTGCGAGCAATACAACTGGGACGGTGGGGACTGCCTGACGGGTGCGCCGCCTTGTAGTGGGAATGAGGTCACTGACTGCGACGGCAACTGCGCAGGTCCGGCCCCCCTCGGGTACTCAGCTTGTCACTCTGCCTTCAGTTGTCCCCTGTGGAACTTTGACGCGGGGGCCTGCCCATCGTTCTGTTCGTTCCATTGTGGCGATGGGAACAATAGTGGTTCGGTGGACATAGCGGACCGCACGCTGCTCGGGGTCTATCTCACTGACGGTGATGTCCCCACAGACCCCTGCGAGTTTTGGGCGCTCGATGTGGACGGTGACGGCAGCTTGGCCCCGGTGGATCAGTTGCTCCTGGTGACGCATGTCCTGGACTCCACTGTGGCCCTCAACTGTGCCGAAGAGGACCCCCGCTCGTCCATTGATCTCGTCGTGGGCCCTCCCGTTGGCGGTGGCTCTCTGCTCGACCCCTAGGATCTCACTGGGGGAACTGCAGCTCTGCCGGTTGGCTGATTAGTTTTGCAAAAAGTGTCATGTGCCACGTGACAGATGATACTTGTGTTCGTATCCTCCCGAGTCTGGAGGATTGATGTCGACCGTCCTAATTACCGGCGCTGGAGGCTTCCTAGGCACCCAACTCGTGCGGGAGTTCGTGGATGGGGGGCACACAGTCCGTGCGGGTGATCTGGAGGCGGCCAGCCTCGCTCGGCACGCAGAGATGGGTGCGCAGCCCGTTCTCTTCGATGTGGCACGACGGGACACCATGGAGCTCGCTACAGAGGGCTGCGACATGGTGGTTCATGCAGCCGGCTTGTTCGACCTGACTGCCTCCAGCGATGCGCTCTTTGCAGTCAACGACCAAGGAGCACGAGCCGCTTATGAAGTGGCAGCCGAGAAAGGAGTCGGGCGCTTCCTGCTGGTTAGCTCCACTGGCATCTACGGAAAGGGTGGGCTCGATGCGGGCGAGGACCAACCCAAGGGGCCCATCAGTGAATACGACAAGTCCAAGTGGGCTGGCGAACAAAACGTAGTGCGCCTGGCAGAGCAGCGCTCGGTGCCTCTGACGGTCATTCGCCCCACACTCATTTACGGCCCTGGGAGTCGCTATGGACTCGCCTGTTGGCTCGCGTTGTTTGCGCTCCGAGCTCATCACAACCTCAAGGTGGCTCCCATCGCTAAGGGGGGGCCCATGGGCCACCATGTGCACGTCAACGATGTGGCTCGAGCGACCCGGTTTCTCTTGGAGCGCGAGGACACGGTGGGGGGCACCTACAACATCGCGGACGACACACCCATTACCGCGGGAGAGTTGGTACGCATCATTGCCGGCTCTGCTGGAGTCCGGGTGTTGAACCAGGGATTGCCCTGGTGGTGCGGGCGCATCATCCACCTAATCCGCCCGCTGGCGGCCTGGTACTTGCGGCGTGAGAATCCCCGGCTTGCTCATCTGTGGAGCCGGTATTTAGAAGACAACAATCTGGTGCAGGGTCTGTCTCCACGGATCGACTTGGACTGGGTGGGCTACCTCCTGGACGATCACACTTACGACAACGGACGGCTGAAGAGCCTGGGCTTTCACTTCGAGCATCCCGACGTCCGGGCTGGGTTGGCGGAGACGCTGGCCTGGTATCGCCGAGAGCGGTGGTTGCCGGAAGCCTGAGCCATGCTTTGGCTTGTGGGCTCGCTGGAGCCCGAGCCTCCAGCCGAAATCGCTACAGCCTAATGGGGGATTGGTGTTGGCTGGTTCTGGCCCGGGCCTGTCTCTGCCGGTGGCATGGATCGGGACATAGACCCTGCGCTGGGTAGAGGGCCCTATTAGGGTTTGTAGCTCTCGATCGTCTCGGCGATGACCGACTCCACCTCGGAGCTGCGAAGCAAGTCCGTGTGCCCATGGCCGGACACGCTGTGTGTGCGGATACGTTCACCGTCGGCGAAGGGAAGACTTCCGAACGGTGGGGGGCAGAGTAGGTCGCTCCAGCTGACGATGGAGAGGAGCGGGATGTCTGAGGGCCATGGTGCCCGGTTCATGCGCAAAATGGTGGGGGCCAGCGGCACCATATTGAACGGGGTTGGGCTCAGGATCCCCAGCCCAATGGCCAGTCCCGCAATGGCGGCTGGAGTTCCGCGGTGCGGCGACCCCATGGTGATCAGCCCACGAACTCTGGAGGCTGCTCCCTCCAGCTGGATGGCTTGACGCGCGATCACGCCACCGATCGAGTGCCCGATGATCCATGGGCGAGTGCCCTCGGGCAGGGAGTGGAGGAAGCTGGCCAGCTCGCGTCCCGCGAAGCGAACCGTCCCCAGCTGGAGATAGCCCGAGCGCCGCCGCAGGCGAGGGACAGCGCAGACCAAGCCCCGAGCTTCGAGGGCCCGGCACAAGGGAGTCATGGCGCGGGGGCCGGTGGCGAAACCCTGGAGCAGGATGACATCGGGGGGGAGATGGGGCTTCCATCGGTCTGTGGGCAGGTAGATGGTCCACGGGCCCATGTTGCGCCGGAAGATCCGGAGACGACCCAGGCCTCGGGGGGGACTCTTCAAGAGAACGTTCCGCACAGGATCGATTGCATCAGATATCAGTGTGCAGGACGTAGCAGATGGAAGCTAGAGGTTGAGGTCGGAAGCGGCGCGCTGCGGCTCCTGGCTCAAGAGGGTCTCCGCCCGGTCACAGCCGGTTGGATCTAGAGCCTCGGGACGACCTCCTCCATGAACAGGCGCATGGAGTTCTTGACCTTCTCTTGGGGCATGGGGCCGCACTTGAAGCCGCCCATGAAGAAGTTGCCACCGGCTTCCACAAAGGGCTTCAGCACTTCGGCCACGTGTTCTGGATCGCCGCAGACGTAGGGAGTCCAGTTGGAGCGCACCATGTCCTCGTAGCTGACCCCAGCCGCCATCATCTCTTCGAGGCGGGCGCCCAGCCATTCCGGCTTCTCTACATCCTCGTTCCAGGTGTCCACTGACTTGCCAATCAAGCGCCCCATGAGTCGGCCGCCGCCCTGGGCGAAGGCCATCAGGGTTCGGAGGATGTAGCGGTTTCCTTCGTCGACAGCGGTCTGGTTGTCTTCGTGGACGTAGATCCACTTGAAGAACGGGCGCGTCTCCATGATCGGTTGCCCGGCTGCTCGAGCGTACTTTGAGTGGAGCTCGTAGTCGTGCTGCAGGGTGGTGGGGTTGAAGCCCGCTGCTGGAATGATCCCGATGCCACGCTCAGCCGCCCACTTGATCTGGTCCTCACGGGTAGTCGTGATGTACATGGGCGGCCCACCGTCCTGATAGGGCTTGGGTTGGAGGCTCGCGTCGGCGACGGAGTAGAAGTTGCCGTCGTGACTGACGCCGTCCTCGGTCCAGAGACGCCGTGTCAGCTCGCAGATCTCCCGGACCCGCTCGGTGTTCTCGTCCTGGTCCTGCTGGAAGGGGGCGAACTCGTACTTGCGGTAGCCGGTGCCCACTGAGAAGACCATGCGGCCCCGCGAGAATTGATCGATGAGGGCGACGTCTTCGGCGAGCCGTATGGGATGTCCCAACGACGCCACAATCACCATGGGCCAGAGCTTGATGCGCTCGGTGGCACCCGCGCAGTAGCTCAGGAAGTGTTCCACGCGCGGCATGATTCCGTAGTGCTCGCTGAAGTGGTGCTCGGCAGGGCAGGTGGCGAAGAAGCCCAGTTCTTCGCCGTACTTCGTCTCTTCGAGCGCCTGCTCGTAGAAGTCAGCGGGGGACATCTCCCCCAGAGTCTCGAATAGGTAGAAGAGCCCGGTCTTGATCATGGATGCCTCGGCACTAACTGTAAGGTGTCACCTGACACTTTGTATGTTTTGCACTCGAGCACGCTCGGTGTCAACCGAAAGGATCCGATTCTCCAGGTGGCCGCACCCCATGCCGGGGCGGGTGCGGGTCGTGTTGCTGGCCGGTGGACGGCTCAGTAGTGCCAGGGGAAGGCGCTGTAGTCCTGGGGACGCTTCTCGAGGAATGCGTCGCGTCCTTCTCGCGCTTCGTCTGTTCCGTAGGCTAGGCGAGTGGCCTCGCCAGCGAACAATTGCTGTCCCACCAGGCCATCGTCGGGCAGGTTGAACCCGAACTTCAGCATGCGCATGGCCGTGGGGCTCTTGCTGTTGATCTCTGCGGCCCACTCCAGGGCCACCTCTTCCAGCTTCGCGTGTGGCACAGCCTTGTTCACCATGCCCATGGCGGCAGCCTCCTCGGCCGAATAGTTGTGGCCTAGGAAGAAGATCTCTCTCGCCTTCTTCTGTCCCACCTGGCGCGCCAGCAGCGCCGAGCCATAGCCCGAGTCGAAGCTGGCCACGTCCGGGTCGGTCTGCTTGAACACCGCGTGTTCCTTGCTCGCCAGGCTCAGGTCACAGACCACGTGCAAGCTATGGCCACCACCCACGGCCCAGCCGGGAACCACGGCGATGACTACCTTGGGCATGAACCGGATGAGCCGTTGCACCTCGAGGATGTGGAGTCGCCCCAGCCGGGCGAGGTCCACCTTCGAGTGGGCACCGGCTCCCTGGTCGGCCCCCTCGTACTTGTAGCCGTCCTTCCCGCGGATCCGCTGGTCTCCGCCCGACGAGAATGCCCAGCCGCCGTCCTTGGGAGAAGGTCCGTTGCCCGTCAGCAGCACGCAGCCCACATCGCTCCACTGGCGAGCATGGTCGAGCGCAACAAACAGCTCATCCACGGTCTTGGGTCGGAAGGCGTTGCGGCAGTCTGCTCGATCAATGGCGATGCGTACCGTTCCGTGCGCGCGCGCCCGGTGATAGGTGATGTCGGTGAAGTCGAAGCCGGACACGGGGTCCCAGTGCTCAGCTTGAAAAATCTCGGAGACCATGGGCTTTGCTCCTTCGCATGCTGCGAGCCGATGGGTAGGGGGCTCCACCGGGGTCGACTGTAGGTCGGGCTGAATTACCGTTTTTTGCCTTCGAGCGGAAGGGCCCGCAGCGATTCCGACGGACTGGACGCCCTTCCCACTGGGGGTGGAGCACCTGTCTTCGTAATGTCGTTGTGTCGGTCCTTCCACTGCTTCTATGCTCTCGCCGTGGACTCTCCCGACTTTGTGGACCGGCGTCTTTCGCCCCTGTGGACGGTGACTAGGGAACCGCTGATCCACCAGTTCGTAGGCTACCTGCAGGACAATCGCCGGCGCATTCTGGAAGCCCCTGACGAAGTGCATGTGCTGGAGTTCAGTCGCACCCGCATCCTAGAGATCCAGCACGCGTTTCGACGTCTTGTCCGGCGCGGCGAAGAGCGCCTTCATCAACTCTCCCAGCTGCTGGCCGTGGGCTTGTTCGATGCCCCCTACGACCTCGTGAGCGTCGTCGTGGGCCAGGACGGTACTCGTGGAGAGCGCTTCACCCTCAGCCAGCCCATCCGCAAGTCTCAGCTGTATGGGCTCACGGATCGTGATCTGGGACAGCGGTTGCTGGGACGGGTTCGGTTCGAGCGGGAGAGCGGATGGGAGCCGGCGCGACTCATCGCCAACGCGGTGGAGTATGTCCCCACCGCACCCAACCCCTTGGGCATTCACAAGATCATGAGCCGCATCAAGGCTGAGGAAGAGATCTGGAACAAGGTCGTGGATGAGATCTTCGAGGTGGATGCCGTGGTGGAGCGAGACAAGGAGCTGCGTCACCTGAGCCGCTACGTGAAAGATGTCTTTGGACTCAAGGTGGTCGTGGGTGATGTGGACGGTGTGCGCCCCGTGATGGAGCGCTTGACGCAGCTTCGTTGGTCGTCCGAGCAGCTGATGGATCACCGGGTTCGCGACAGCGCATCCTGTCGTCGACTCTCGTTCCTGGAGACCAAGGACTACGTCCACGGAGACCACCTGAAGGACAGCGGATGGAAGGCCATCAAGTCGGTCGTCAAGTGGTGGGATCGCGTGTTCGAGATCCAGGTTCAGCCGCTGCCCAACTACTACCGGGAGCGGGAGCGCCTCACCCGAGAGAGCCACGCGGCATTCAAGGAACGCCGTGAGCGTCTTCGGGATGAACTGGGACAGCGCTTACCCCTGATGGGCCTCTATCACCAGATGCTTCATTGGTTGTTTCTTCGCCCAGACGACTCTCCGCCCCAATTGGAGGGCGTCAAGGTCGTCTTGCACGACTGACGAGTCTTCAGCCTCAGGGGCCGTCGAACTCGATGGCGGCGAAGACTTGGTCTTCCGCCCAGTCCCGAAACCACTCTTGCAGTGATCCGGCCAGGAAGGCGGGGTCAATCGAGTCGTTCATCACGATAGCCTCTACAGCTTCCCCCAGGCTCTGTCCGTCGATCAGTCGGGTCAGCAAGCGGTAGCGGAGGGCAGAGATGGGCTTTCTGAACACGATGTTGTTGGGTCGATAGACACACACCACCGTCGGCTCCGGGCTGGGTACGCTCGCGTGCCGGTCCTGCTGGACGGCGTTCATGAACTGGGAGGTGGGGTGACTCAACTCGAGGAGGCGCATCGCCCGAATGGGGCGGAATCGAGCCCCGGCCCAGCGATCGTGAGGAATCTCCGTGAGTGCTTCGGAAGCTAGCGGCTCATCCCTCTGCTCGTCCGTGACATCCTCCATTGCCCGCTCGACCTCGGCCAGGGCCACAGCGAACGTGCGGTGTTCGAACTCTGTGGCTTCGTCTCTGAGGTAAGCGGGGAAGGCGACGCTGAGGCGGTTGAGGCTGTAGTGGGACGACGGGTGTGCGACGAGGAAGCCTCGTGCCAGCTGCTCGAACTGCTCAGGCCCCACGAGGAACCGAACTGTGGGGTACTCCATCTGGAGGACCTCGACGAGTCTCGCGAAGTACATGAACGCGTAGATCTGAAGCTGCTCCGCCGGGGTCAGTCGGCTGTTTCCCGGCACCAGTTGGTCGGGTCGGGCTACTCCCCCGGGCAGCCCGTCCCGGCTCGTGGCTCTCAGCCCGGCCTCGGCCCCTTGGGGATGCGTGACGACTCGCAGCATCCAGGCCTGAATCTGCTCCAGAGTCGTTTGACTATCCGACATGGACACCTTCGTGCCGGGCCTGTCGGAAGCGCTCGGCCTTTCGTACTTCGGCCATCAGCACCGGGAACTCGGGAATGTTGTCGTCCCACTCCAGCAAGGTCGCGGTTCCCCCGGTGCATTGCTGCACTTCGGCATAGAGGCTCCAGACCTCGTCGCGGACGTGGTCGTCGTGGGTATCGATGCAGTGCGTGCCCTTGTCGGTGTGGCCGGCCAGGTGCACCTGCACCACGCGGTCGTAGGGCAGCTGGTCCAGATACTCCGTGGGGTTGAGGTCGTGGTTTCGGCAGGTGACATAGACGTTGTTCACATCCAGAAGAAGTGCACAGTCCGAGTCGTTGGCCATGCGGGCGATGAACTCGGCTTCTGAAATGGTGTCCTCGGCGAACGTCAGGTAGGTGGATGGATTCTCTATCACCAGTGGCCGCCCCAAGAAGTCCTGGACTCGCCGGATGCGTCCCACCACATGGGCAAGGCTCTCTTCGGTGTAAGGCATCGGGTACAGGTCATGCCCGTTGTGACCGCCGACACCGGTCCAGCACAGGTGGTCTCCGATCCAGACGGCTCCACATCGGTCGGCGAGCGCTCGGAGGCGCTCTAGGTATCGTGTGTCGAGGGGATCTGTGCTGCCGATCGACAGCGAGACGCCGTGCATCACAATGGGATATCGGGCCGCCACTTCCTCGAGCACAGCTTCCGCTCGTCCGCCCGTGTCCATGAAGTTCTCGGAGATGATCTCGAACCAATCCACGTCCGGTTGGTGCTCCAGCACATAGCTGAAGTGCTGGGTGCGGAGGCCGACCCCGAGTCCGAGATCTGGCAGGTTCCATCGGTTCGTCATGGTGCGCTCAACAGCTTGCCGAATGCACACGGCCGGCGATGCCCAGGAGCACCGCCGGCCGGTGGTGAGAGTTCGAAGCCGGCAGTCTGGGCCGGCCTAGGCTTACTGACCTCGGCAGGTGCCGTAGCCCTTGCAGCCGCCCTTGCCCTTGCAGGAATTCTTGCCGCGACAGCCATTGTCGCCGGAGCCACAACCACCCAGGCCCTTGCAGTCGTTCTTGCCGGCACACTCGTGGGAACCGCAGTGGCTTCCCCGTGTGCTACAGCCGCCCTTGCCCTTGCATGAGTTCTTGCCTTTGCAGCCTGCATCACCGGACTTGCAGCCGCCCTTGCCCTTGCAGTCATTCTTGCCCTTGCAGGTGTGACCACCGCAGTGGGTCGTGGCGCAACCGCCCTTGCCCTTGCACGAGTTCTTGCCCTTGCAGCCGCCGTCACCGGACTTGCAGGCTCCCTTGCCCTTGCAGTCGTTCTTGCCTTTGCAATCGTGGCCTTTGCCGGACCCACCTGCCGCGAGCAGGTCATCCCCATTCCGCGCCTCGGCAGTCTGAGTTCCCGCGAGTACGCCCCCGGCTGCGGCGAGCATCAGCTTGTTGAAGTCACGTCTGTTCATGTGGTCCTCCGGAACCTCGAGGATGAGGTCTGGCGATCATAGCGAGTTGTGTCGTCGACGGAAGACCCCCAGGCCAAACAGAAGCAGCAGCCACGGGCTAGTGGACCCGATCGCGCTGCCGGACTGTTCGCACGCACAGCCTGTGTTCAGCGGCACCTCGGCGTCCAGGGGCGGCAGGTCATCTCCATCCTCGCCAGAGCCAACGGTGCTGGAGTCATCATCGTCACCGGAGCTGTCATTGCCACCGGAGTCGTCATCGTCACCCAAGTTGTCATCGTTGCCGGAGTCGTCATCGTCCCCGGAGTCGTCA
>PBPL01000237.1 GCA_002724675.1 Deltaproteobacteria bacterium
AGGCCATGAAGATTGCCGAAGGCGGGCGGCTGACTCAGATTCTTGGGGGTGGTACGGATCCGGAGCCTGAGGTGCGAGGTCCGGTACAGCTCGAGCCCGGCCAGTCCTTCCTGCTGGCTTCTGACGGGGTCTTTGGACACAACAAGGACCGAGACGTGCTCACTCCGGCGCTGGCGTCGGACGGTGGCGAGCTTGCCGACCGAGCTCAGGCTTTGAAGCGTGCTGTGCTGGAGGGTGAGGCTCCCGACAACCTCACCGCAGTTCTATGGACTCTTCCGAGCGATTGTGTCGCCACGTCTTCACGGGAGACGGTCAGCAACACGATGGCAGCGGTCACGCCAGACGACATTGCCCTTGCGCTGGCAGCGGAAGAGTTGGCGGAGGATGGTGACAGTGCCGGTTGGTCGCACAAGGACACCTCCGGGCCCCAAGGTGAGGATTCAGGGTCGGCTGCGGCTGGGGGAATGAACTCGGGCTTTCCTGGGTTCTTTGGTCTCCCCGGGGTGGTGGCGGCGACCCTGCTGGCTGCCGTGTTGTTGTCAGCGTTCTGGAGCCTGTCCGCGCACCCCTGACGACGCTGGGTGGAGCTGAGCTTCAACGAGCGACGGGGACGTAGCCCGAGAGGACGTCCATGATGGATAGCGGGTCCGATAGTCGGACGTCTGGTTCGCTCTACGCGTTCCTAGTCCAGAGGCCTGTCGCGACGGTGATGGCGACGGCGGCGGTCGTGGTCTTTGGAACAGTCTCTTACGCCAATCTATCGCTCAACCTGATGCCGGATCTCGACTATCCCACCATCACGGTGCGGACGGAGTTTGACGGTGCGGCGCCCGAGGAGGTCGAGACTCAGGTTTCTGTTCCGCTGGAGGAGACCTTGTCCACCTTGCCGGGCCTGGTGTCCCTCCAGAGCGTCTCCAGGGCGGGCGTATCTGAGGTGATGGTCGAGTTCGAGTGGGACTCGGACATGTCCGACCTGAGCCAGACGGTGCGTGAGCGACTGGGGGTTTTTGCCCTGCCCAAAGACGTGGGTCGCCCCCTTGTCCTTCGCTATGACCCGAGCTTGGATCCCATCTTGCGGCTTGCGCTCGTCGCTCCCGACGCCAGCGACAAGAGCCTGCTGGAGGCGAGGCGTATTGCCGAAGAAGAACTGAGGCCGCTTCTAGAGACGCTGCCCGGAGTTGCCGCAGCCAGGGTGCGCGGAGGCTTGGAGCGGGAGGTTGTCGTCGAGGTCCACGAGGCGCTTCTTCATGCTCGTGGATTCACGCTGGCCAACCTCGTCAGTCGCCTCCAGGCGGAGAACATCAACTTTGCGGGTGGCTCGTTGCTGGAAGGTCAGACTGAGTATCTGATCCGGACGCTCAACGAGTTCCGCGGGCCGGAGGAGATGCGCGAGATTGTGCTCGTGTCGGACGAGGGGCAGTTCGCACGCCTGGGCGACATCGCAACCGTCGAGGTCCGACCCAAGCAGCGCAAGGTGATCGGGCGTGTTGGGCAACGAGAGGCCGTGGAGGTGGCCCTCTATCGAGAGGCCGACGCCAACATCGTGTCGGTGAGCAGGCGCGTGAAAGACGTTGTCTTCGGCACTCAGGCGCAGCAGGACTTTGTGAGGAAGCTTGCGCAGCAGAGCGCAAAGGAAACCGAGTCCGGCGATGGTGGCGCGGGGGCCCGTAGCGACGACAAAGCATCTGATGATGGGACAGACAAGGACGCCCAAGAGGAGGATGAGGAGGAAGAGAAGCTCGGACTCGATGACTTGCGCCGGGCTCGCAAGATGACCGCGTTCCTACAGGCTCAGCTCCCGGCCGGAATGGAACTCAAGCTTGTCTCGGACCAGGCTCGATTCATCGAGGCGGCGATCGAAGGCGTTCGATCGACCGGTCTCATGGGCGGTGTCCTGGCTGTCCTCATCTTGTTTCTCTTCCTCCGGCATGGGTGGTCGACGTTCATCATCTCCACAGCCATCCCGATCTCGGTGGTCTCCACCTTTGCGCCCATGTATCTATTCGGGGTCAGCCTCAACCTCATGTCGTTGGGTGGCCTGGCTCTGGTCATCGGCATGCTCGTCGACAACTCGGTGGTTGTGCTCGAGTCCGTTCATCGCCATCGCGAGGGTGGTGCGGGGCCCCTCGCCTCAGCCGTGGGCGGGACTCGCGAAGTGGCCGGCGCTGTTCTCGCGTCGACGCTAACGACCGTGGCAGTCTTTTTGCCCATCGCCTTTGTCAGTGGAGTTGCCGGCCAGTTGTTTGGTCACCTGGCCTTGACCGTTGTGTTCGGCCTGATCGCGAGCCTTGCCGTCGCGTTGTTCTTGATTCCGGTTCTCGCAGCCCTCCCTGAGCGTCGCGCTCGCGCAAAGGAGCCTCCACTCGGCGCGAGCGACCCGAGCGAAGAAGCTGGTGCTTCGGACGAGGACCCTCTGGCGCTCGTCCGCATGGGGCCGCTGGTTGCGGAGTTGGCTAAGGCCTGGGCAGCGATCCGTGGTTTTGCTGGCGAGAGCCGCTTCTTGCTGCGCCCGCTTCGCTGGGTCCTTGCGCTGGTTCTTCTTGCTCCCCTCGCGTTGCTCCGGTTTCTCCTGGCGGCGGTGTGTTGCTTGGCGCTCTCTTTGCTGTTGAGGCTGGGGATGGCCATCGTGTGGCCCACAACACGTCTGGCACGTCTTGTGGCCGGTGGCCTCGTAGGCCCAGGGGAGAGGGCTTCGGAGCGCCTGGAGGATGGGTACAAGGGCCTCGAGCGTCGCTATGTTGCGGTGTTGCGAGGAGCACTCTCTCGTCCCTCATGGATTCTGCTGCCGGCGCTGGTGTTGTTCGTTTGTTCGCTCCCGGTTGTTCCCCGGCTTGGTACAGAGCTTCTTCCTGAAGTCCATCAGGGCATCATCCTCGCCGACTTCAGGTTTCCGGTGGGCACTCCACTGGCGGAGACGGTGCAGCGACTCTCTGGCTTGGAAGAGGACATTCGAGGTCTGGACGAGGTCGATTCGGTCTATCTGGGAGCGGGCGCGGCGCTCGAGGGAGGAGCCTCGACGAGTCGTGGAGAGAACACAGCCAAGATGACGGTGCGCTTGGGCTCTGCGCTGAGCGATCCCATCGGCGCCGATGAGCGACTGCGCGAGCAAATTCGTGATCTGGTCCGGGAAGTGCCGTCCCTTACGGTGGAGCTTACGAGCCCTGCATTGTTCTCGTTCCGCACCCCTCTCGAGGTGGAGGTACGCGGCCAGGACTTGAGGTTAGTTCGTGAGGCTTCAGATGCTGCAGTTCGCAAGATCCGCAGCCAGCCTGGGGTTCGGGATGTACGCTCCAATCTTCAACTGGGCTACCCGGAGATTCAGATCCGGTACGACCGGGACCGGCTGAGCCGCTTTGACCTGGACATTGGGGCGGTGGCTTCGGCTGTGCGGGACAAGGTGGCCGGGAACATTGCGACGGATCTGCAGGATTCGGGTCGGCGAACAGATGTTCGTGTTGTGCTCCGGGAGCAGGACAGGTCCAGCCTTGAAGATCTCCGCCAACTCAACGTGAATCCGCGGGGGGTGCCGCCCATTCCACTGGATGCTGTCGCTGATCTCGTGCTGTCCGATGGTCCTTCGGAGATTCGTCGCAACGACCAGGAGCGCTCAGCGCTCGTCTCGGCGGAGCTGGCGGGCTTTGACCTGGGTACCGTTGCCGATGGGGTTGCGCGCGACCTGGCCAGTGTCGCTATGGACGAAGGCGTTCGGTATCAGGTGGGTGGGCAGAATCTCGAGATGGAGAGGAGTCAGAAGTCTCTCCAGTTTGCGCTCCTGCTGGCCGTGTTCCTTGTGTACATCATCATGGCGAGCCTGTTCGAGTCGGTGTTGCAGCCCCTGATCATTCTCTTCTCGCTTCCGCTTGCCATCATTGGTGTGGTTCCAGCCCTTTGGGCGACAGCGACGCCCGTCTCGGTCGTAGTCCTCATCGGGGCCATCGTGTTGGTTGGAATCGTGGTCAACAACGCCATTGTTCTCGTGGACTGTGCCAATCGTCTCACAGCAGATGGCGAGGACTCTCGAGAGGCCATCGTGGAGGCCAGCCGAGTTCGTCTCCGGCCCATTCTCATCAGCACGTGTACGACAGTCTTGGGTCTCCTCCCCATGGTGCTCGGGGGAGGAGAGGGAAGTGAGATCCGCCAGCCTCTCGCGCTGACGGTGATCGCAGGCCTAGTTGCCTCTACCGTCCTGACACTCGGGGTCATTCCTGTTCTCTATCAGCTGGTCGTTGCCCCTTGGAGCCGACGATGAGACTCGGCGGAGCCCTGCCTCGCTTTGCCCTGCGCCGTCCCGTCACGGTCTTCATGTTGTTGTTGGCTTGCCTCGTCCTGGGATCGATCGCCTGGAAGCAGACGCCAGTCCAGCTCATGCCCGATGGCTACAACTTCCCTTACCTGTGGCTGTGGGTGCCCTATCGAGATGCCAACCCCCGCGAGATCGAGCAGTCGATCGTTCGTCCCATGGAGGATGCTCTGGAGACGGTGCCAGCTCTGAGGACGATGCAGTCCAGGGCCGGCACGGACTATGCGGGCTTCCAGCTGAAGTTCGATCAGTACGCCGACATGAGCGAGGCGTGGAGTGCGGTGGTGGACCGGGCCGAACGAACGATGCCTGAGCTACCGGAGGATGCAGAACGCTACTTCGTCTACAAGTACAACCCGTCCGATGAGCCTGTCATCTGGGCTGCTGTCACCTACCCAGATAGCGAGACGGATCCAGCCTATCTCCTCGAGTCCCGTTTAGTCCGCACGCTAGAGAGAGTGCCTGGCGTAGCGCGTGTCGAGTACCACGGGGTCAACAGAGCTCGGGTCTACATCGACTTTCATCGCGAGGCCATCGAGCGTCATGGGATCAGTCTCTATGACGTGGTCAGTTCGCTCCAGGGGGACAGCTTCACCATGGCGTCTGGCGAGGTCCGGGGTGAGGGGCGGGTGACTCTGGTTCGCTCCATCGCCAGCTATGAGGACGTCGACAGTCTGTCCAGCCGGCCCATCCCGGGCGGGCTCCGGCTCGATGACATTGCGACGATTGTCTTTGGTCGCCCGGCAAGCGCCTACATTCATCGGGTCAATGGTCAGCGGGCGGCGTCATTGGACATCTACAAGGAGAGTGGCGCCAATACGGTCGATGTCTGTCGACGGGTCTCTGCGGCGATGGTGGATCTGGAGCAGGACCCCCAGCTGGCAGGTTGGACTGTGGAGCGCTTCTTCGACCAGGGAGAGCTGATTCAGGAGAGCATCGACAATCTGTTCAACGCGGCCCTGCAGGGTGGAGCGCTGGCCATCCTGGTCTTGTTCTTGTTCTTGCGCCGTCTTCGGGCAACGCTGCTCATTGCCCTCAGTATTCCCATGTCGCTCTTGATGACCCTGGTGGTCATGTATTTCGTTGGAGAGACCATCAACCTCTTGTCGATGATGGGCTTGATGTTGGCCGTGGGCATGGTGGTCGACAACTCGATCGTGGTGGTGGAGTCGATCTTCCAGCGTAGAGAGAGTGGTGACAGTCCCAGGCGTTCGGCATTGGTGGGGACGGGCGAAGTGGCTCTGGCCATTCTGGCGGCGACGGCCACCACGCTCGTGGTCTTTTTACCCATCATCCTGATGTCGGAAGACGCGAGCTTCTCGTTCTTCATGGGGCGTCTGGGGCTCCCCGTGTGCTTTGCTCTGGCTTCGTCCTTGTTGGTCGCGCTCGTGTTTGTGCCCCTGGCGACCTCTACCCGTTTGGGCGGGCAGAGTGCGCCCCCTGCGCGGTGGGTCACTTGGCTGAATGGTCGCTATGTGAGGGTTCTTGAGGCAGCGCTGTCTCGACGGACCACGGCTTTCTTCGTGCTTGTTGTGGCGCTCCTCTCGATGGCATGGCCCATAAAGCACATTGACCGCACGGACCAGGACACCGGCGGGATCGTGGACTTTGTGGTGAGCACGGAGTTCCCGCCGCACTTCAACCACAAGCAGGTCGAGGCCGCGATTCTCGATATTGAGGCCGTGCTGCTCGACAAGAAGGAAGAGTGGAGAATTCGCGCTGTTCGTTCCCGGTCCGACGGTGCCCGGTGGGGTCGGGTGATGGCGTTCATGGAAGAGCGCGAACGAGGGGACATCGAGCGCAATGAGATCTTGGAGCAGCTGGAGGACTTGCTTCCCGAAGAGCCGGGAGTGGAGACCTGGACCGGCTGGAGCCGAGAAGCTGGTGGAGATGGACGCGGCGGCAACGAGGTGACGATTCGCTTGGTGGGAGACGACTCGGAAGTCCTGAGCTCCCTGGCGGGTGACGTCGTGGGCCGCCTTCGGGAGAGCCCCGGCATCCTCCTGGCGGAGGTTCAGGAGGAGGACGGGGGCATGGACGAGATGGCGGTGACCGTCGATCGGGCGCGAGCAGTTCGCTATGGCGTGTCCACGAACGTACTCGCGCAGACCATCGCATTTGGCTTTCGCGGTACGAGCCTGCGCCCTCTGGTCGTGGGTGGGAAGCAAGTGCCTGTCCAGGCTGAGTTCCGACGAGAGGACCGTCTTGATCTCGATGCATTGGAGGATTTCCAGATTTGGTCGCCCACGACCGGCGAGGTTCCCGTCGCAGCGGTCGCTGACATCAGCGTGCGAAAGGGATATCGACAGATTGAGCGGGAAAACCGCAAGACATCGGTGGGGATCCGCATTGGACTCGAGGATGATGATCTCAAGGAAGGGCGGGCTGACATCCTCGCCGCGCTGGCAACCTTCAACTTCCCGCGGGGCTACTCCGTGGAATTGGGCGGGCGTTTTGACGACTTGGCGAACCAGGACCGGGCAGCCAAGTTCGCCTTGCTCATGAGCATTGCCTTTGTCTTCTTGCTCATGGGCATGTTGTTCGAGTCGGTGTGGACACCTCTGTGCGTGCTGCTCTCTATTCCGCTGGCTCTATTCGGTGTCTACTGGACGCTCTATTTGTGGAAGACGCCTTTCGAGATCATGGCGGGGATCGGTCTGGTAGTGCTCGTGGGAATCGTCGTGAACAACGCCATCGTCTTAGTGGACCGTATCCAGCAACATCGGGCTTCAGGGCTTGAGCGGAACCAGGCGATCGTGGCAGGAGGCCGAGATCGATTTCGCCCCATCGTGATGACGGCCATCACCACGATCGTGGGGCTTCTCCCGATGGCGCTGGGTGATGCCAATCTTGTGGGTCTCTCGTACAAGCCATTGGGGCGCGCAATCATCGGTGGATTGATCGCATCGACCGTGCTGACCCTGGTGCTGGTCCCGTTGCTCTACACCTACCTAGATGATCTGAAGGGCCTGTTTGGAGCAACGATACGTAAGGCGGCGGGGCGACCTGCTGCGCGGGCTGTCGTCGTTGCCCTTGTCTTCCTCTTGCCCATAGACGATGTCGCGGGTGCCGAGATTTCGGAGCCCTCGTCCCTACAACAGGACATCGAAGCCATTGAGTCGGCCCCCGGCTTGGGTGAGGACGCCCAGGCTCTGAGCAGTGCCGAGGCCATCTCTCGGAGCCTGGCCAGCAACCTGGGCCTGAGGGTTCGACTCAGTGAGCTGGAGGCGGCTCGCTTTCGGCTCAAGGCCACCTGGGGCCAGTGGGTTCCACAGTGGGGAAGCTCGTGGCGGTATCGCCCTTGGAAGAGTGAGCGTTGGTTCGATCAGTACAAGAGCTGGGAGCGTGTTGAGGGGAGCACGGGTGACTACAACCTAAGTCTGGGTCTGAACTCACCCACGGGCACGCGGGTCTCGGCTATCTGGAGCCAAGGGAGCTACGACCAACTGACGACCTATGACCCCGAAGTGCTCATCGAGAACCCCTTTGAGCCCGACACACCGATCGAGGTGTTGGTGAACAACGAGTTCCGGACCCGTTGGTCATCGCTGGCCTTGGAGGTGAACCAGAGTCTGCTCAAGGGCATTGCACCGTTCTACAACTTGCAGGCCATGCGCCAGGCTCGGGCGGCCACGGACTCGGCTTCGTTGGCCCGTGATCAAGAGGTGGCTTCCGTCGTCGCGGACACCTTGAAGGCTTATTGGGATCTAGCGGCCAGCCTTCGCATCGTGGCCATATCGAGGATCAACCAGAGGCTCGGCGAGGATCAGCGAGATGTCACGAAGGCCCGCATTGCCGCGGGAGATCTCGCGCCCGTCGAGTTGTTGCGTATTGATGAGACACTGGCCTCCCGCTCTGCTGACGTCTTGGAGTCCCGTCGCGCAGCGGCCGAAGCCGAACAGCGCCTCAAGGATCTGATGGGGGTGGCGCCAGATGAAGCTCTGTACGAGCAGAGTGTGGAGCCCATCGACGGGCCCAGTCTCGAGCTGCCCGTGCGCAATAGAGAGAATTCACAGCAGGTGGCGCTTCAGCAGAACGCTCAATTGCTTCTGAACCGCAGCGAGCTGGATGAGCGACGGATCCAGTGGAAGGTCGCGCGGCACGAGCTGTTGCCTACACTCGACCTGAACGCGTCGCTTGCGCTCAACGGAACCGGCTTTGATGTGGCCGAGTCCGTTAGCGATGTCTTCGCCCGAAAGTTTCCCGACTTTACGGTGGGCATGAGCTTGCAGGTTCCACTCCCCGACGTTGGAGCGCTCCAAGGGGTGAAGATCGCGGACCAGGAGGTCGCCGCCAGCCTGCTCCGGCTTCAGCAGGTGGAGCGCTCGGTGCTCTCCGGCGTAGAGTCGGCGCTGCGAGCGATTGAGTCGTACGACGCCCAGCTTGAGGTCGCGGCCGTTCGAGTGTCGCTGGCGGGCCAGTCTGCGGACGCGTCCGAGGCAACCTACCGGGCGGGGAGGAACACCCTACGAGATGTGCTGGAGGCTCAGGTGGCGCTCAAGGAGGCGAGGCAGGCCCAGGTGGTGGCTCAGGTCGAGTCGCTAAAGGCGAGACTCGATCTGGAGGTTCTGCGGGGCTCCTTGCTCGAGGTGCTGGGGCTGAACATCGACTGAGCGGTTGGCGCTGAATTCGTCCCGAGTGGAGAGGTGGCCCCGGGAGCTCATCGCTGCTGCGTCAGGGCATGACCTCTTGACTTGCCGAGTCGCTGTTTCCAGACTGCGCCCGTGTCCAACTACGTTCTCACCACGCCCTGCTTCAATGAACTCGATGGTCTGCCCGATCTGCTCGCCAGCATCGAGGGGCAGGAGCAAGTCCCGGCGAAGTGGCTGGTGGTGGATGACTCCAGTGATGATGGCTCGCGGGAATGGCTGGAAGAGGCCGCTGCACAGCGCTCGTGGATGGAAGTTCGGTCGTCACCGGAGAGCGCGGATGAGTACCTAGGGAATCACATTGCCCGAATTAAGCGGTGGGGACTCGAACAGGTCATAGAGAGCGCCCGCTCCGAGGGGCTGGAGCCCAAGGCCGCTGGGGTCCTGGATGCGGATGTTCGCTTGCCTGCCGACCACTACAGTCGACTTGTGCAGCTACTAGAAGATGACGACAAGTTGGGGGTTGTGTCCTCCATCATTCGGATTCCCACCGAGGACGGGTACCGAATCGAGAAGTTCCAGCGAGAGGACCTGCCGCGGGGACCGACACAGTTCTTTAGGCTCCAGTGCCTGGAAGACATGGGGGGGCTTCCGCCCTACCAAGGCTTCGATGGAGCGGCCAATGTGAAGGCTAGACTTCGCGGCTGGGGCTGCTTGCTCGTGACCGACTTGGTAGCCGAGCAGGTGCGCGAGACGGCGTCACGCTATGGCCTGAGAGCCGGCTACGAGCGACGGGGTCGTTACGCTTGGTTCTTGGGCCACCACCCCGTGTTGGTGCTGGCGAAGGCTGCGGCCTATAGCCTTCGGCCACCGTTCACCATCGGTTCTTGGTTCTTGATTGCCTGGATTCGGGCTGCCGCCACCGGCACGCCACGTTGCCCCGATGAGGATGTGCGACGCTATTACGGTCGGGAACGGCTGTTGGAGTATTGCCGTACGCTGGTGGGGCGGGGACCGACCTTTATCGATCCAGACAAGCTGTGATGGTCGGAGCGGGGTGTCGAGACGTCTTGCTCACGGGGGGCGCCGGCTACATCGGCGCCCACTGTGCGGCGCTCCTAGCGTCTGAGGGCTACCGAGTCACAGTCTTCGATAACCTAGAGCGCGGTTACCGTCAGGCGATTCAGCGTGCCTCCATGGTGTCGGGGAAGCCCATTGAATTGATTGTGGGTGACGTGCGCGACATGGAGAGTCTTCGTGGTGCTTTCGCGCAGGGCGACTTCCATGCCGTCGTCCACCTCGCAGCGCTGAAGTCAGTGGAAGAGTCCATCCAGGAACCTGAGCGCTATCAACACACCAATGTGATGGGTACAGAGAACCTGTGCGCGGCCATGGAGGAGTTTGGAGTGTTTCGGTTGGTGTTCTCATCATCCGCCGCTGTGTACGGAGACTGTGGGAGCGACCTTGCTACCGAGTCCACCCCACTTAGGCCCCTGAGCCCCTATGGCCAATCCAAAGTGGATGCGGAAGAGCGAATCGAGCGCTTTGTGAGCCGGACTGGGGCGGCAGCAGTCTCGTTGAGATACTTCAATCCCGTGGGAGCACACCCCTCGGCCAGCCTTGGTGAGTGTTCCGACGGGCCAACAAATCTGATCCCCGTCGTGATGGACGTGGTCCTGGGAAATCGCCGTTCTCTCGACGTCTTTGGTCGCGACTACCCCACTCGCGACGGTACCTGTATTCGCGACTACATCCACATCATGGATCTCGTTGTTGCCCACCGCAGTGCGCTCGACCATACGACTCACATGGATGGAGCGAAGGCTTACAACGTGGGCACGGGGCGAGGCTCCAGTGTGCTCGAGGTGGTCGACCGAGCGCGGGAGGTGACGCAGCGCGTTGTACCGACACGGGATGCGGCCCGTCGGGATGGCGATCCGGTGATGTTGGTGGCTGACGTGTCGCGCATCGAGGCGGATCTCGGTTGGGTGGCGACTCAGGATCTGAAATCGATGATTCGGTCCGAGTGGGCCTGGCGGCGGGCATGGCCCGATGGCTATGCCAGTTCTCGTGAGACGTCGGCCGCACCACGATAGAATCTCCCTGTGGCGGAACTGTATCGAGGTGATGGCCCTGCTTGCGGCGAGCCGTGCGAGGTCCAGGTAGAAGCCACGGGCCTTCGAGTGAAGACAGAGAGCAGTGAGCGGTTTCTCCCCTATGCCAAGCTCCGCGGGCGGCTCGGAGGCTATGACGACCGCTGGATGATCTTTACGATGATTGGTGGGGCTGGGCTTGAGCTCTGGGTGGACCCAGAATTGCTCGATACGCTCAAGGACAACGCTGACGACTATCCGAGGGCCTTTCGGAAACAGTTGTTTAGTCTCGAGATCCAGCAAATGACCCGCGCTCGAGTGCGCATTGCGCTGCGTGTCGTCGCGGCTGCTTTTGTGGTCGGTGCGGCTGTGTGGTTCCTGCGAGGAGATCTGGTGCCCCGGCTTGTGGACGTCGTCCCGGTGGCGGTGGAGACGGGGCTCGGGGAGGTCGCTGCGGAGGCGCTTGCCGAAGACTATGAGGTGTGCCGGGACGAAGAACTCGTCGGAGCCGTGTCCGAAGTCCTCCAGCGACTGGTGAACTCGGGAGAGACCGCAGGGTATTCGTTTCGCGTTCGCATCCTCAAGAGTTCTGGGGTGAATGCATTTGCTCTTCCTGGGGGCGAACTCTTCCTTCTCTCGGGCCTCTTGTCCCTGGCCAATGACATCGATGAGGTCGCAGCCGTGTTGGGGCACGAGGTCCAGCATGTGCTGTCTAGACATGGCCTGGCTGGGCTCGTGCGGCGAGCGGGTGTTCGGGCGTCTGTGGGAATGGCCCTAGGTGATGCGTCGGATGTGCTGCAGGTACTCGGGGCTTACGCAGGTAGCTTGGTCACCATGAAGTACGGCAGAGAGCAGGAAGAAGAGGCCGACAGGGGCGGCGTCGTGCGCATGGCTGGTGCGGGCTTTGACCCTGAAGCGAGCATCCGCTTCTTTGGTCGTCTCGCCGAGGAGCAGCCCGACGGTGGTGGGGCTCTGCGGGAGGCCAAGGCCTTATTCTCAACCCATCCCACTTCGCAACGACGACGCTCCAAGCTGGAAGCCCATGTCTGGGAACTCTCCCACACGCCAAGTACAGCCTCCCGCGTAGATTGGGCTCGGATCAGAAATCGCTGCGACCCCGCTGTTGGTGCTGAGCTCTGATGGCTAGAAAGGCACGGTCTCAGGCGCGGAGCCAAGGGCGCGGCGATGGTCCTCGTTCGCGGTCAGGCCGTCGCGGTCAGAAGGACAAGCAGCGACAGGTCGTGGCAGAACGAGAGGCGCAGCAGCGGGAGCGCCTGTTGGCTCGATTCGAGGGGGTAGAGCCGGATGGTCGCGTGGTTTGCCAGTACGGGACTCATGCTGAGGTGTCTTGTGCTGATGGGCGGGTTCGACTCTGTCTCCTGACCCCTAAGGTGCACAAATTGTTTGGTGTCTGCGTGGGGGATTGGGTCTGGACGGGCCGGGGAGCGACCGACGAAGAGCGAATCATCGAAGGCCGTGCGGAGCGGCGGACCGAGGTGAGGCGAAAGCGGGGGGAGGAAGACCGACACGGTCACGTGATTGCGGCCAATGTGGACACCATGGCGATCACCGCGGCCCTGAAGGAGCCCCCCCTCCGAACCGGGGCACTCGATCGCTACCTTGTTCTGGCATCCCATCTAGGACTCGCTCCACTGCTTGTGTTGACCAAGCTGGACCTGACCCCTGCAGACGATCCCGGATGGTCAGTGCTCGAACCTTATCGGTCGCTGGGTGTGGACATGGTCTACACCGCCTCGGTCACGGGGCAAGGTCTAGCAGACCTGCGTGTTCGTCTAGCGGGTCGAGTCACTGTGTTTGCAGGGCACTCGGGAGTCGGCAAGTCTCGTCTTTGCGGCGCATTAGGTCTGAGAGACGCGCCGGAACCCGGCGATCTGTCTCGTTCTGGTGGGCGAGTGCGTGGTCGCCACAAGACGTCGGTGGCTCGGCTGCTGAACTTGGGCGATGGCGGTTGGGTGGTGGATACGCCAGGGGTTCGGGCGATTGGCCTCGTTGATCTCGAGCGTCAGGATGTGCCGATCCACTTCCCGGACTTGGC
>PBPL01000238.1 GCA_002724675.1 Deltaproteobacteria bacterium
CGGGACTCGGGTTCCTGCGGCCGCGATCGTTGGTTCGCTTCGGAGTTCAAGTCAACGGAAGCTGAGGACGGGCACGGTGACGGGGCCCATGCGGGCGACGAGCTCGTTGCGGAGGCCACGCGCTTCCCCACCTGATTGGTATGGGACGGGCTCGTCAAACGTGATTCGGACAGCCTTCGAGACGAAGTCGAACAGGCGCTCATGCTCCAAATCCCCGGTCCAGATCCGTGGCAATTCGTTGACGGCCTCCACGACGGACAGTGCGGACACACGCAGTTGGAAGTGGCTCGCCACAACGCCTGCGTGGGGCAACATCTTCATGGCGTACCCGTAGTACGGGGTGGAGCCAAATGCCGTCATGTGCGCAGGCCCCTGGTAGAGCACCTCGCCGGGACCCACCACAGGTCCGCTGCGGCCGCCATACCGGTCGACCCTCCAGGCTTCACCTTCTAGAACCTCGATACTCACGATGGGAGCTTTCCGAGAGACAGCCATGCGAGGAACGGTGCGCCCGAAAGCAGAGGCGAGATAGACGGCCAGGTGCTGTGACTTGGTCTCTAGTGGGGTGCCCTTGAGCTGCTGCTTCACCCAGCGATAGTCGTTCAGTACCGCCGCATCCCATCCGAGCCCGGCAAACGGTGTGCTCTCCCCCTCGGCATCTACAAGCCGCAGTGGAAACTCACGAAAGGCTGCACCCTGGCTCCAGGCGGCGAGATCTTCAGCGGGGGTGGCTGCTGACACCCAGGTGGCTAGGGCGTTCCCCGTACCCAGCCGAAGCACGCCGACGCGAGGAAACTGTTCGTAGCGAATGAGCCGGTTTAGCAAATCGATGGACGTCCCGTCGCCGCCTCCGGCGAAGACGGTGGTGAAGCCCGACTCCAGGATCGCCTCCACGGCATCCTGTGCCTCTTCGAGGGAGCGCGTCCAGAAGATGGTGGCCTCGGGAGAGGCTCTTCGGATGCGCTGCACTACACTCTTGCGTACCCGGCCTGCATTGGCGTTGAGTAAAACAGCTACATCGCCGTCGGGTACCAAGAAGCGAGCGCGTTCCTGGCCTCCTCGTGCCGCCCTGTCTGCACTCGCAGGATCCTCGGGGAGCCCGCTCTGCTTCTTCAAGTCCGCCGATGGGGCGCTGGAGGCCTCTTGCGAAGAGGTCTTCTTCTCGGGCGCATCGACTGTCGGGGCGTCCGAACTCACGACAGCGCTGCGCTCACCAATTCGTAGCTCTTCTCGAGCGCTCCAGGTAGGCCTTCTGGGTTGCGGCCTCCGGCCTGCGCCATATCGGGACGCCCGCCCCCGCGTCCGCCTACCAACTCGGCCAGCTGTCCAACCAACTTGCCAGCTGGCACACGGTCACAGAGGTCTTTGCTGACCTTTACGATGAGAGTCGCCTTACCTCCGTCGCGGGAGCCCAGAACTACGACGCCGCTTCCGAGACGATCCAACAGGCTGTCACCGTGTTGTCTTAGTTCTCGGGCATCTGCGCCCTCCACTTCCGTTGCGACAACTTGTACGCCGGCGACCTCACGGGCCTCCGGGCCTCCCGAGACGCCACCACCGGAGACAAGCTTCTGGCGGAGGTCTTGAACTTCTCGCTTGAGGCTCTTGCGGTCGTCGAGCAGGCGCTGAATCCGATCGACAGTGTCTCCCCCTTGGGCCTTCAGGCTGTCTGCGATGCGTAGGTCCCGTTCTTCGAGATTCCGCAGGTAACCGAATGCTCCCCGGCCGGTCACCGCCTCGACGCGGCGGATACCGGAGGCGATTCCGCCTTCGGAGGTGAGCTTGAGGAGCCCAATCTCACCTGTGGCACCGCAGTGTGTACCACCACAGAGTTCGGTGGAGAACCCAGGTACCTCCACCACGCGCACGGAGTCTCCGTACTTCTCGCCAAACAGGGCCATGGCGCCTCGGGCGACCGCATCGTCCATCGTAGTGTCGAAGCGCTCGAGGGTTACATTGGCCAGGATTTGGTCGTTGACCTCGTCCTCGATGCCCCGAAGCATCTCGGGGGGGATCGCCTCGAAGTGCGAGAAGTCGAACCGAAGTCGGCTCGGATCGACCAGAGACCCCTTTTGTTGGACATGCGTGCCCAGGTGTTTGCGCAGCGCAGCGTGCAGAAGATGCGTTGCGGTGTGGTTGCGCATGATATCGGCACGGCGAGGGCCATTGACAGTCATTCGGACCGAGTCGCCCACCTGCAGATGACCGGTGGTCACCTCGCCGCGGTGCACATGAACTGGCCCTGCGGGCTTCTGGGTGTCTTCTACGCGGAAACGACCGGCGTCAGTCTCCAGATCGCCCGTGTCCCCGACCTGCCCTCCGGACTCCGCATAGAAAGGCGTTGCTACGGTGACGAGCTCTGCGCGTTGGCCAGCCTCCACCCGGTCGACCCTCTTGCCGTCGATCAACAGGGCGCAGATCTCCGAGCTCCCCGTCAGTCCGGCCTGATAGCCCAGGAACTGCGTAGCACCGTCTTCTCCCAGGCTGCGGTACACCTCGGCTATGGATTGTTCCCCCGATCCTTTCCAGGCCGCTCGGCTGCGGGCTTTTTGTTGGCCCATGTGCTCCTCGTACCCGGCCATGTCGACCTCGTGCCCTCGCTCTCCTGCGATGACCTGAGTGAGATCTGGGGGGAAGCCGTAGGTGTCGTGGAGCTCGAAAACAGTGCTGCCCGGTAGCTCGTTGCTCTCGGTGTCACTCAACTGGCTGAAGGCATCGTCCAGCAGAAAGAGCCCCCGCTCCAGAGTCTCGCGAAAGGTCTCTTCTTCGTTGCGGACGACCTTTTGGATGAAGTCACGTCGAGCTGAGAGGTCGGGGTAGGCCACCTCCATCCGATCGACCACCAGGTCGCTGATCTCGTGCATGAATGGACGCTCGATACCGAGCTTGACCCCGTGGCGGATGGCGCGACGCAGGATCCTACGCAGGACGTATCCACGCTCCTCGTTGGACGGCATGATCCCGTCTCCCACCAAGAACGCTGCTGCCCGTGCATGATCGGCGACCACCCGCATGCTCACATCCTTGTCCGGGTCCTCTCCGTATCGAAGACCGACAAGGGCGCCGGTGGCGCGGATCAGATCTTGTAGGTCATCGATGCTCCAGTTGGCCTTGTGGCCTTGGGCGACTGCCGCCAGGCGCTCGAGGCCCATGCCGGTGTCTACCGAAGGTCGTGGAAGATCACGCTGCTTGATCGCACCATCGTCTTCGTAGCGTTCGTATTGCATGAACACCAGGTTCCAGAGCTCCATGTAGCGGCCGGCGTCGTGACCGAAGCCCCAGGGATCGGGCTCGTTGTCTAGGACAAAGTCCTCCTCCAAGTCCCAGTGGATCTCCGAGCAGGGACCACACGGACCAGTGGGCCCCATGGACCAGAAGTTGTCCTTTGCCCCACAGCGCCCGATGCGCTCGGCAGGCACGCCTAGGGCCTTCCACAGCTCCGCCGACTCATCATCGGTCTCGAACACCGTAATGAGGAGCCGTTCTTTGGGCAGGCCGATCACCTCGGTGAGAAAGGTCCAGGCCGAGTCGATGGCCTCTTCCTTGAAGTAATCACCAAAAGAGAAGTTGCCGAGCATCTCGAAGAGCGTGTGGTGGCGCGCGGTGAAGCCCACATTCTCCAGGTCGTTGTGCTTGCCGGACACCCGCATGCACTTCTGGACGGTTGTGGCGCGGCTGTAGTCGCGCTTCTCGGCGCCGGTGAACACGTCCTTGAACTGGACCATGCCGGCGTTCACGAAGAACAAGGTGGGGTCGTTGTCTGGAACCAGGGACGAACTGGACACGACCGAGTGCCCCCGCTCGGCGTAGAAGTTCAAGAAGGCCTTGCGGATTTCTGCGACTTTCATGCTTCCTCGAAGAGCCTGTGTAGGGGCTTGTTGGGGTGGGTAGACGGCTTGCCGGACTCAGTAGTTGTCTTTAGCAGACACGACACCCCGGACTCGCATCGCGAACTGATCTGGGTTTGTGGCAAAGAGCATTGCATCGTCCAGGGTGATCAGACCGTCCTTGTAGGACCGATACAAGCTCTGGTCAAAGCTCTGTGTGCCGTAGGTAGCTGCGCCCTTGGCAATGGCATCGGTGATCTCGCGGGTGCGGTCCTTGTCTTCGATGTATTCCTGAACCTGGCCTCGGTTGATGAGCACCTCGAGCGCTGGAATGCGTCCGTTGCCGTCAGCGCGCGGCACCAGCCGTTGGCTGATGATGGCCTTGAGCAGGCTCCCTAACTGAAAGCGAATTCGCTCTACCTGATGGGTGGGGAAGAGGGAGGATATGCGATAGATCGTCTCTGCTGCGTTCACCGTGTGAAGCGTTGAGATCACCAGGTGGCCGGTCTCCGCTGCGGAGAGGGCGATCTCCACAGTGCGCCTGTCACGCATCTCTCCGACCACGATGACATCGGGATCTTGACGGAGGGCAGAGCGAAGCGCTGAGGCAAAGTCAGGTGTGTCGTTGCCGACCTCTCGCTGAGTGAGCACCGCCTTCTTGTCCCGATGCAAGAACTCGATGGGGTCTTCGATGGTGAGGATGTGGGCGGCTCGCTGAGTGTTGATGTAGTCGATGATTGCAGCGACGGTCGTGGACTTTCCCGAGCCGGTGGTGCCGGTGACAAGAATCAGCCCTCGCTGTTCTTCAGCGATATTTTCCAGGGTCTCGGGCAGATTCAACTGGGCAAAGGAGGGCACCTGGTCGGGGATGGTGCGAAACACCAGGGCCAGGGTCCGTCTCTGACGGAACACGTTGACCCGAAACCGTCCGAGGCCCTTGGGCCCATAGGCTAGGTCCAACTCCAATTGCTCAGCGAAGCGCGCCTTCTGTTCCTTGTTCATCAAGGGCGCGGCGTATCGCAGGGTGTCTTCAGGGGTCAGGCGGTTTGCATTGGGGAGCGTCACCATCGTGCCGTTGATCCGCAGCATGGGCGGTAGGCCGACGCGTAGGTGGATGTCGCTTGCTCCTTGAGATGTGCCGACTCGGAGGATCTCGTTGAGCTCCACTGCGGACTCCCCGGCTCCCCCACTCGGAAGTTCGATCCGAGCGGGGGGATGCTCGGGGAACTCTAGGCCTCGGCTACGGGGCTTGCTGGCAGGACGGCCCCGTTGTTGGGGACCTCGTGGGTCTCGAACAGCCTGGCCTCCAGGGATGCCGAGAAGTCAGGATTGTCGAGGAGGTATTGCCTCGCCTGGTCCCGACCCTGGCCCATCCGGTCCTCGCCGTAGGAATACCACGATCCACTCTTCCGGATCAGGCTGTCGTCGACGGCCATGTCGAGCAGCTCGCCGGCTCGTGAGATGCCCGCACCGAAGAGGATGTCGAACTCGCACTTGCGGAAGGGGGGCGCCACCTTGTTCTTGACCACCTTGACTCGAGTCCGGTTGCCGATCACGTCTTCACCCTGCTTGATGGAGCCAATACGACGGATGTCGATTCGTACGGACGAGTAGAACTTAAGTGCGTTGCCACCGGTCGTGGTCTCGGGATTGCCGAACATGACCCCGATCTTCATGCGGAGTTGGTTGATGAAGATGACGACTGTGTTGCTCTTGGAGACGATGGCCGTCAGCTTACGCAAGGCCTGGCTCATGAGGCGGGCCTGGAGGCCGGGCAGGGAGGCGCCCATGTTGCCTTCGAGCTCCGCCTTGGGAACCAGGGCTGCTACCGAATCGATAACGATGACGTCGAGAGCGCCACTGCGAACTAGAGTCTCGCAGATCTCGAGGGCTTGTTCGCCTGTGTCCGGTTGGCTGATGAGGAGGTCGTCGGTGCGCACCCCTAGCTTACGGGCATAAGTGACATCGAGGGCGTGCTCGGCATCAATGAATGCAGCGAGACCACCGTTCTTATGGGCTTGGGCGATCGTCTGGAGGGCGAGCGTAGTCTTGCCGGAACTCTCAGGGCCGTAGATCTCGACAACCCGTCCGCGAGGTAGGCCGCCGATGCCTAGCGCGATGTCGAGACCAAGGGAGCCGGTCGAGACGGCTCGGATGCCTTCGTTGATGTTCGTGTCATCGCCGAGACGCATGATCGCGCCCTTACCGTAGGACTTCTCGATGCTCTCGAGTGCCTGTTCGAGCGCCTTGTTGTTGGGTTGATCCGATACGGGAGTCTTGGGTGTCTTGCGGCGAGTCATCTTCAGCCTCCGAGATGCACGATCGTCTACAGTCTGGCTCGCGCTGACCAGCGGTTGATGTCTAAAATCCTAAGCTGAACGCTTGTTCAGGTCAAGGATGTCCTTGCATGTTGAAAGTATCGGTGCTGCAAGGAGGCCTGACAAGGGCTGTGTTGAGCTATCCGGGACAGTTATTGTCCCGCCCTCAGCAACTGCCTTCGCAGCATGTCGAGTGCGCTCCAGGCAGCCCACTGGCGGTTGCTGTTCCGGTCCCGTCCCAGCTGCAATCGACGTGCTCGCTGGCCTGAAACTCCAGAGACCCCCAGCCACACGGTCCCCACGGGTTTCTCGGGGCTTCCTCCGGTCGGTCCGGCGATGCCGGTGACCGCCAAACCCCACTGGGCTGTCGCCGCCTTCGCCGCTCCCTCGGCCATGGCGAGTACCGTTGCCTCGGAGACCGCGCCGTGCTCCTCCAGGACCTGAGGTGACACCCCAAGGTGCTCCAGCTTTGCTTCGTTGGAGTAGGTGATGAAGCCTCTGTCTAGCCAAGCGCTGCTGCCGGCTTCACTGACGCAGAGATGGCCGAGCAGTCCGCCTGTGCAGGACTCCGCCAGAGCCAGTCGTTCTCCACGCGCGGTAAGTAGCGCGCCTACAACTCCGGTGAGGTGGAGCCCTTCTTGTTCGGAGAAGCAGTTCTTGCCCAGGCGTTCACGCACAACTCGGGCCGCGTCGTGGAGCTGCTCAGCGTGGGTTGGGCCCGCCACGAGCTTGACGTGGTTCTCAGGCATTCGTGCGCGGAAACCCAGGGCAACGTCGGGGAATCGCTCGGGCAGATCGCCCAGGAGGTCTTGGAGTGCGGATTCGCCCTGGCCCATCACGCGAAATACGCGTCGGAGTGGCGCCTCGGGCGAGAGGGTCGCGGTGAGGCTTGGGGCGACCGTCTCTGCCCACATGACCTTCATCTCCGACGGAACGCCGGGGAGGAACCAGAGGTGCACCTTGTCGTGTAGTTCCAGGTGAAATCCAGGTGCGGTTCCCAGGGGGTTGGGCACGACCTGTGCGCCCTCGGGAATCGTGGCTTGTCGCTGGTTCGAATGGGGCATGGGGCGGCCGAGGGATGCGTAGCGCTGCTCGACTTGGCTCATGGCTTCTTCGTCGAGCACGAGCTCAAGGTCAAATGCCCGGGCCACAGCGTCGGCCGTTAGGTCGTCTCCCGTTGGGCCGAGGCCCCCAGTACAGACAACGACTTGTGCTCGAGCCACGGCGTCCCGCAGGGCATTGGCAATGACGTCTACCTGATCCCCGGCCGTCACCATCCCGACGACGCGCATCCCGAGGCCTGTCAGCTGCTCTGCCAGGAAGCTGGCGTTGGTGTCGATGGTGAGCCCGCAGAGGAGTTCTTCCCCCTGGCTGACGATGAATGCGCGGATGTCCCGGGTTGTCTCCACGGCTAGAGATGCTAGCACCTGGGCGCCTCCGAACTCGCTGGCGCCGCTGCTATCATCGTCCGTCCGAAGCGTGCGCTCGTGCGGCTTCGTTCATTCCCGAGGAGGGAACTCCGTGCGTACGCTGGCTCTGGACGTAGGGACCAAGACAATTGGCGTCGCCATCTCGGATCCTCTGGGTATGTTCGCTCAGCCTGTGGAGACCATCCGAAGGGTGGGGCGGAAGAAGGATGTGGAGCGGCTCGCCTCCCATGTTCGGGAACGAGAAGTAGGCTGCGTGGTCGTGGGTCTGCCTCTGAAGACGGATGGAAGTGAGGGGCCCTCCGCAGACGAGGCGCGACGAATGGTCACCGCTCTCGAAGAGGCTCTAGATGGTGTAAATGTCCTGCTTCAGGACGAGCGGTTCACGACTCAACAGGCGGAGCGAGCCCTGATCGGAGGCGGTGTGCGCCGCAAGAAGCGTAAGGGCGTGATTGACCAGGTGGCTGCGGTCCTGATTCTGCAGGCCTATTTGGATAGCAGGGGGTGAGCGGAGTGGCGATTCATCTACCCGGAGAGCCCAAGCCCGGCTGGAAACGGCTCTGGGGCGTGGTGGTTGTCGTGGTCTGTGGCCTCGGCTTGGTGCTGGCGCTCGCGGCGGGTGGCGTCGCTCTGCAGGTTCGCTCGTTTCTGAATGCCACGCCATCCACGGAGCACGAGGAGCGGATAGTCGTCATCCCCAAAGGGAGTGGGCCAATGCGAGTGAGCCGTCTCCTGGCCGAGGAAGGTGTCGTTGCCGATGCCGATCGGTTCGCGCTGTTCCTGCGTTGGAAGAAGGCCGCTCCCGGTCTTCGGGCGGGGCAGTTTCGCTTCTATACGGATCAGCGGCCGGACGAAGTGCTCGAGACGCTCTTGAACGCCAGCGAGGTGCTGTATCCCGTCACGTTTCCAGAAGGATTGCGGATCGAGGAAATGGCAGCGCGGGCCGAGGCCGCTGGCTTTGGAACTGCTGCCCGCTACACAGAGTTGGCGAGGGATGCCGCCTTTATCGCGAGCCTGGATCTGCCGGTGGATCCGCCTCCACCTACGCTCGAGGGATTGCTGGTCCCCGATACCTATTCGTTCCCACGGGCGGCTGTCGCGGAGGATGTGGTGCGCACCCAAGCGGAGGCCTTCAAGACGTACTGGAATGATGAGCGAAGGGAGCGCGCGGCCACGTTTGGCCTGACACCATACGAGGTCGCCGTTCTGGCCAGCGTGGTGGAAAAGGAGACCGGTCAGGCGGCGGAGCGCCCCCACATCGCCAGTGTGTTTCACAATCGCTTGAAGAAGCGCATGCGTCTCGAGAGCGACCCCACCATCATCTACGGGCTCAAGAACTACGACGGGAACATTCGTAGAGCCGACATTCGCCGACCCCATCCCTGGAACACCTATGTCATTCGCGGACTGCCTCCCACGCCTATCGCGGGCCCCGGGATTGCTGCGCTGGATGCCGTGCTGTGGCCCATCGAGACGGACGACCTCTTCTTTGTCTCCAAGAACGACGGTACACATCACTTCTCAGAAACCTATGCCGAGCATGCTCGTATGGTGAATCAGTACCAGCGCCGTCGGAAGAAGTAGCGTTGCGCTCGGTGTCGTGAATGGCTGGGTGCCGATTTTGCGAAGGACGGGCCCGTCGATGACAATAGAAAGTCCAATGGTCCCAATCGGATAATGGGTCGGGTGGAGTCACTCATGGATGTTCGCTTCTTCTCGTTGTTGCGTTGTTTCGTTGCTGCATTGTGTTTGGCGATGTGCGGTTGTGATCAGGGAACCGGGGGAGTGTTGGCCGGGTTGCCTCTAGCGCCGGAGGTGACCATTACGCCCGAGAACCCCGGCACCCTCGATGACCTGCTGGCCGAGATCGTCACGGAGTCGACGGATCCTGATGGTGACTTGGCCGGCTATGCCTATAGCTGGGCTGTCGATGGTGCATCTCGTGATGACCTGGAGAACTCTCCGAGTGTGACGGATCTTCTCACCGCTCGCGGTCAGCTCTGGACAGTGACTGTCACGCCATTCGATCTTCTGGGGCAGAGCGGTGCCAGCGCCTCGGCCTCGGTGACCATCGGGAACACGGCGCCGACAGCCTTGGTGACACTCTCTCCCGACGAGCCCGACGGCACAGATGATCTGGTGGCAACGGTGACCGGCGAGGACGCCGATGGGGATGAGGTGGAAATCGCGGTCGCTTGGGCGCTGGACGGGCAGACTGTGGCAGATCACAACGGCTTGCTCACTCTGCCCAGTGTGCACACGTCTCTCGGGGATGCCTGGACTGTCACGGCGACGCCCTCGGATGGCCAGGACGTGGGTGCCACCGTTGGCGCAACCGTTCAGGTAGGCAGCTCCGCGCCCACAGTCCTCTCGTTCCAGGTCACCCCGCTCGAAGCCCGAGAGGGTGATGTGTTGAACGCCAGCGCTACGGTGACGGATTCGGACGGTGATATCCCCCAGGTGGCCTATCGGTGGAAGGTCGACGGTGAAGTGGTGGAGGATCAGAACACGACATCGCTCACGTCCGAGTTCTTCGACAAGGGCCAGGAGGTCTGGGCGGAGGTCGTGGCTTCGGACAGCAGCGGGGCTGTGGGTGACCCTGTGGAGTCCAACCGGGTCCAGATCGTCAACACCTGGCCTACCATTGAGCAGGCTGTCGTGACACCCACCGAAGGCACGATTGAGACTACGTTCACCTGTACGCCAGAGGGGTGGTTTGACCCGGACCCAGGGGATCTAGAGCAGTACGCTTACTTGTGGCGGAAAGATGGTGGAGCGGCACTGTCGGTCTCCGACACGCTCGGCCCGGGCCCGTTCCAAAAGCACGATGAGCTTGTCTGCGTCATCACACCTTCCGATGGTGAGTCTGTAGGCCTTGGGGTCGAGTCCACTGCGGTCACAGTCAGCAACACACTCCCCACCGGCGTGTCCGCGCAACTGCAGAGTGACGAAGACGATCCGACGGTTGCTTATGCGGACAGCCTGCTTGTTGCCTCCGGCACGGGGTTTGAAGACATCGATGGTGATCCTGAGGGTTGGGTCTATGAGTGGTGGGTTGCCGGTGTGTCGGTGGCAGCGACCGGAGCCACACTGGATGGCGCCTGGTTCGGCCGCGGAGACGGCGTGACGGTGATTGTGTACCCCTATGACGGTGAGGATGTTGGCGCGTCTGTCCCGCTCTTGTCCGACGAGATCACGATCCTCAACAGCGCTCCCGATCTCCTGGGCCTCAGTATCGAGCCTTCGAACCCAGGACCCGATGATGACCTCATCTGTACCTGGACGGTGCAGTCATCGGACATTGATGGGGATGCGGTCACCTACGAGGTACAGCAGTGGGACCTGACACGGGACGGATTCACACACGCGGATCTCAGCGGTTCGGGTGGCACGGTGTTTGATGATGACACCATGCCTTCGGGAGAGACCGCAGTGGGCGACATCTGGAGCTGTGTAGTCACTGTCGTGGATGCGTTGGGTGCGTCCTCCTCTGCTTCTGCATCCGTCATTGTCTCGGAGTTCGCTGGTGACGATGACGACTCGTCAGGGGAAGACTCGGTGGACGTGGGCGGCCACGTGGTGGTCACTGAGTTCCTTGCCAATCCTGTGCACAACGATGCGGATGGTGAGTGGGTGGAGCTGTACAACACGACCGATTCCGCCATTGACCTCACCGGCTGGAGGCTGCACGACGAAGACGGAGACTCGGCAGTACTTGAGGCTTCTGTGGCCGGTTCGCCGCCAGTAATCGAGGCGAGTGGATATCTTGTCGTGGGACCCAATCCGGTCGAATCGACCAATGGTGGGCTCACGGGAGTCACCGGGACCTACGATGGAGGGCTGTTCCAGCTAGCCAATGGTGATGACGAGATTCAGTTGAGCCATCCGGGCGGATCCCTGAGTTTCTCACTCTCTTACGGCACGTCTCTATCGGGTTTCCCAGTGGAAGGGGTCTCGGCCCAGTTGACCGCCGGCATTCTCGGTGGGGCGGCCAGCGAAGACCTGGACAATTGGTGTACTGGCGTGGGGCTTGCGCCGGTGTATGGCGATGGTGCCAACGAGGGAACGCCCGGCGAACCGAATGTTGTCTGCCCAGGATTGGGAGACGACGACGACTCGGGTGACGACGATGACTCGGGTGACGATGACGACTCGGGTGACGACGACGACACCGGTGATGACGACACCAGCGACGATGACGACGACACCAGCGACGATGACGACGACACCAGTGACGATGACGACGAC
>PBPL01000239.1 GCA_002724675.1 Deltaproteobacteria bacterium
ATCCACCGTCGGACATCGCCGATGGTCGTGACCCCTGGCTCGATGACCTCGTCCGAGAGAGCTCGCTTCGCGATCACTTCGGTCAGATGGACCAGATTGCGATACGCTTCCAGCTCCTCGGGAATCCGGGTGTCTAGATACTCCTCGATCAGGTCGGCCGCGCTCACGAACCTCGACGTCGCCTCGGGCCCCATGATGTCGCTCAGGTACCCGTACGTGGCGTAGGTGAGGCTCCGGGTCATGCCTTTGCGCCCGTCCATGTTGAGGGCGATGCGCTGGGGGGAATAGATCGCATAAAGCTCTGGCAGCACTTGGCTGGCCGGGCGCGGCTCGTCGGGTGACTCGAAGAAGCGCTTCAGGTTCACCTCGGAGTAGCCCGTGATCGCCACGCTTCGAAGCTCTTCCCCCGTGTCGATGAACACGAAGATGTCCCGGTTGCCCGTGTAGGGTCTTGGGGGTGCGATGTACTCGGTCAGCGGATCGTCATGGAACTCCTCGTTCACGGTGATCCACATATCGATGTCGTACTGACGCATCATGGGGAGCAACATTTCGTGACGACGCTCGAGCCACCCCTCGCGCAGCGTGACCTGCTCGGACCAGTTGGGGAGGTCGAATTCAAAAGCCGCATCGGCGGCACGGGGCGCGTCGGCTGGGGCGCACGCGGCCGTCAGAGCAACGCTGACCGCCAGGACCGTGGTCACGGAGGGGGCGAGAGCGGTGCACTGGTTCCAACGGACTCGGCGTTGCGGGCTGGGATGGATTGAGGACAACATCGACTCCTCTTTGATGGAGAGATCGGTATCGGGCGCTTTCCACACGAGTGACCGGTCAGTGTAAGAGGCGGCTTGATCGGTCACCCATGCAACCCTCCCCCCGCCGCGCTTCCACGGTGCCCCGTTGCCAGGCCAGTCGGATCGTCCCGCCAGTCCAAGAGCCGGGACGATCAGATCTGCTCCACATCGTCCTCTAGCAGCTCGCCGCGGTTCAAGTTGTACCGCATGATGCTACTGTGCGGGCCGTCGCGGTCCCGCTCTAGCCCGAACACCGGACCGGCTGGCCCAGGCGCTGCGTCGAGGTGGCGCCGGATGCGTGCGTGATCGTCCTCCGTGAGTCGCAGTGACAGCGCACAAAGGTTTCGTTCCACCTGTCCGAGACGCGTCGCGCCGAAGATCACTGCAGCGACGCTCGGCTGATCGAGCACGAAGCGCACGGCGACCGTGGCCACGTCCGACGCGTGCTCGTCCGCGACCGACCGCAGCTCCCAGAGGAGGGCCTGGTATGCGTTCCAGCCGCCGAACTCGTCGATGATCAGCCGGTACTTCACGAGGGAGCGGTTGTCCAGCTCGCCCGTGGGGGGAGGGGCGCCGAGCCAGCGGTCCGTGAGGAAGCCACCCGCGAGAGCACCGAAGCAGAGGAGCCCAGACCCGCGCTCTAGACAGTGGTCCTTGAGCGCCGCCTCCGGCCTCCGGTCGAGGACGGAGTACTGGACTTGGTTCGAGAGGAGCCTGACGCCTGCGTCCTCGATCCGACGCACGCGGTCCACGTCTAGGTTCGTAACGCCGATGTGACGGATCTTCCCCTCGCCCTGAAGGGCAGCCAGCCACAGTGCTGTCTGCTCCATCCCGGGGACGTCGTCCCGCCACCAGTAGTAGTGCACGAGGTCGAGCGCCTCGACGCCCAGCCGCGTGAGCGATCGCTCGATGATCCGCCGGACGTACGGCTCGTCTACGTCCGCCAGCACTTCGAAGTCGGGAACGAACTTCGTGTGGACTCTGACCGGTGTCGTCGCCGACGTAGACCGCCACCGCTGCAGGAACCGGCCGTAGAGTTCCTCTACGCCCGTGTAAATGTCCGCGCAGTCGAACGTCGTTACGCCTCGGTCTGCCGCAGCGACTAGGAGTTCGAGCGTTTCGTCCAGATCGAGCCCGCCCCGCCGGTGTCCCTCGGAGAATTGCCAGCCGCCCAGGATCAACCTCGAGATCCGGTATCCAGGGACTAACTCGACATCGTGCCCCGACGTCAAGCGCCCTCGCCCGATAGGGGCACCCGAGTGACGTCACCGTGGCGGAACGTCGACGTCCCGGTGCGCGTGATCTGGAAGCGAGCGCCGCACAGCGGGTCGGGGCACGCGACCTCCATGTCGGTCGTCATCCAGTCGTTCGGGTGGGTTTGCCGCTGCTTGGCGGGCAGGAGCGGCAGCAGGGCAGCCAGCGCGTAGATCGGGAAGGTCTGGCCCGGCGGGAAACTCAGGTTCTCGCCGGAGAGCTCGAGATAGTCCCCGGGTTGATGGTTGCACACCATCGGGCCGTCTTCCTCCACAACCTCCACGCGCAAGTCGTAGAGCGTGAACTCGTCGTTGGCGCTCATGTCGCTTCCTTTCAAAAGGGTTCGGGCGAACGTATACTGCCGTTGTGCTGGGCACGACCCTCTGACACGGACCGGCCGTGGACCCCTCGACCTCGAGCGGCGTACCCCTCCGCTTCCATGGCGGCCTCGCCGGAGCGCTCGCACCGTTCGTGCTCTTCCTGGTCGGAGTCGGATGGCTCGGTCTTTCCGGCGCACCCGACGAGACCGGCTTCTGGCCGGTCCTGCTCGGTGGGCTGACACTCGGGCTCCTGCTTGCCCAAGACAAGCGCGGCTACGCCGAAGCGATGCTCGACGGCATGAGCCGCAAGCTCGTCATGCTGATGGTGACGGCGTGGATGCTCGCGGGCGTGTTCGGCGTGCTGCTGCGCGACAGCGGGCTCGTCCAGTCCCTCGTGTGGGCCGCGCAGTCAGCCGGCGTCGGCTCGGGCGGCTACGCGGTGGCCGCATTCCTCGTGTGTGCTTTGTTCTCGACCGCGACCGGCACGAGCCTGGGCACGATCCTAGTATGCGCTCCGCTGCTCTACCCGGTCGGCGGTGTGCTGGGCACGGACCCGGCGTTCCTGATCGGGGCGATCCTGGCGGGAGCCACCTTCGGGGACAACGTCTCCCCGGTGTCCGACACGACCATCGCGTCGGCATCCACTCAGGGCGCCGACATCAACGGCGTCGTGCGCTCGAGGATGCGCTACGCGCTCCCGGCGGCATTCGTGTCGATCGCTGTGTTCGCGGTGCTTGGTGGTGGGGACGGGACCCAGGCCGGAGCCGAACCCTCCACCGATGCCGACGCAACAGGTCTGCTCATGCTGGCGGTCCCCATAATGGTGCTCTTCGTGCTGATGAAGCAGCGCCACCTGATCGAGGGGCTCGTCTACGGCATTCTCGGGGCTGCGATCCTCGGGCTCCTGCTCGGACGCTTCACACCGGCGGATCTGCTCTCCATCGATCGCGAGAACTTCGTGGCCCAGGGCCTCGTCCTCGACGGCATGCGTCGCGCCGTAGGTGTGTCCATGTTTACGATCCTGCTGATGGGTCTCGTGGGAGGACTGGAGGCCGCCGGTATCGTCGACCGCATCGTGGCGTGGGTCCAGTCGCGTTCAGGTACGCCGGGCCATGCGGAGTGGTGGATCTTCGGCTCGGTCACGGGTGCCACCTTGTTCACTACGCACTCGACCGTGGCCATCCTCGCGGTCGGCGACCTGGCCAAGGAGGTCGGAGAGGGCGCGGGCATCGACGGCTACCGTCGTTCGAACATTCTGGACGTCACCGTGTGCACGTATCCGTTCCTTTTTCCAGTGTTCATCCCCGTGATCCTCGCGGCCAGCATGACCGCGGGCGTCGACGGCATGCCGCGCGTGTCCCCCTGGGAGGTCGGCCTGCACAACGTCCACTCGTGGGCGCTGCTCGTCGTCATCGTGCTCGCGATCATGACAGGGTGGGGGCGCACCGCCGAGGAGCGCATGCCGACATGAAAGATCTCGAGGGACGGGTCGCCGTGGTCGCGGGGGCCACTCGTGGCGCCGGGCGCAGCACCACCAATTTTTTTTTCAGAAAACGGCGTTCCGGTGGCCGCGATGTGTGCGGAGTCGGACCAGTACCGCCCCCTGCTCTGCCAATTGGGGGGTACGACAAAACCGTCAAAACACCAATCTTGTGCCCCTATTGCTTGCTTCCTGCTTGCTTGACAGGAGCCTGCGACACTAGCAAAGAAACCCCACAACCACCTAAGTGCTTGCAGGGCTTCCAGTTACTTCAGTAGGCGCTGCTGGACTCGAACCAGCGACCCCCTGCTTGTAAGACTCCTTGAAAACACCCCCGTTTTCACCGATTTGGCGAAAGTGAACATGTAAGTGAACATGTAGAGGAACATGGAAAATCGGACGCTTTCCCTGTTCCTGCCGACGAGCGGTCGTTAGATCTTCCGGACCGGAACACCTGTCGATCGATGTACACCGACCGCTGAGAGCTGCAATGCGCAACCCGTGGAACGCCCTCCGCTTCATCGGTGCGGTGACCGCCGTGGCGGCGTGCGGTACGCCCGATCCTGCCCCCACCCAGGGCGTCGAGACTGCTCTCGATCCGACAGCCGCGTCCGTGCTCGCGCTCAAGGAGCTCTCGTACGCCCTGCCCACCGGCAGGGATACCACGATGGCGAAGCTGGACCTCTACCGGCTCGACGACGGCCACCCCCGCCCGCTGGTCCTCCTCGTGCACGGTGGGAGCTGGATGGGGGGAGACAAGTCCAACTTCGCGGAAGCCGCACCCGCCTTTATCCCGTGGTGGCTGGAGCGCGGCTACACTGTGGCCGCAGTCAACTTCCGTCTCGCGACCCGACCCGGTAGCAGCTCCGAGGTTGGACCAAAGGATCAGGTGAGCGACATCGCGCACGCCCTCGCCTGGCTCCTGGCGGACGCGGAGGCGCATTCCATCGATCCGCAAGGAGAGGTCGTAGCGGTCGGGTACTCGTCGGGAGCGCACCTCGTGGCCTTGCTCGGCGCGGACGGACGGTACTTGGAGGCGGCGGATCTTGCCGAGACAAGGCTCCAGGCAACGGTTTCCCTCGACGTGCACGCCTACGATGTGCCGTTTGCACTCTCGCTCATGCCGGGCAGCGTCGTGGAGGCCAACATCCCACTCATCGAGCACCTGTTCGGAGAATCGGAGCAGGAACAGTTAGCCGCTTCACCCATCCACTACTTGGACGGCTACGTTGCGCCTGCCATGCTCGTCTCAGTGCAGCCCTCTCCGAGCGAGCGCGGGACCCACGGCTACATCGTGGCGGAGGCCGCCAAGCGATACTCCTCGGCGCTGCGGTCGCGGGGACACACGGCGGAGACGTTCCACGACAGCAACGAGACGCACGGCTCTCTCGCAATAGGCTTCGGCGAAGACGGAGACGCCGTGACCGCCGCCGTCGCAGCTTTTCTCGACGCGCTGAGGAGAAGCCCCGATGAGCTTCCTTAACGGGCCGGTGAGAGGTCGGAGCGTGAGAATGGGCGCGGTGCTGCTGGCCGCCGTCGGGACTGCCGGGGTCCTTGCGTGCGCGGAGCCGCTTCGGGTCAGAAGCGATCCCTATTCCCTATGCCCCCGAAGCGTGTGTTGACGACGTTGTTGAAGATTGAGCCGAATCGGTAGCGGAACCCGAAGCTGAGCCCTGCCTGGTAGTCCGTTTC
>PBPL01000240.1 GCA_002724675.1 Deltaproteobacteria bacterium
CTCTCGTCTTCGTCGTCGAAGCTCTCGTCTTCGTCGTCGAAGCTCTCGTCTTCGTCGTCGAAGCTCTCGTCATCATCGAAATCAACGTCCTCCGTTTCGTCGGCGGAGGCGGGAATGGCGTGTAGGGCGAAGGCAAGAAGCAGGGCTGAATGGAAGAGTGCGAGAGTGCTCTTGGGGGGGGCGAAGCTCATAGTGGTCTCCTTCTGTAGCCCGGCTGCCTGGTGGAAGCCCGTTGACCGTGTCCCAACGTCGCCGTTGGGTTGCTCTTGTAGAGAGAGGCGAGTCCCCTCCAGTTGACAAAACCTTTACATCTCTCCTGGTTTGTCAATCGAGTCTCTGCGTGAATGTTTAAGTTTGGCTTGCAGTAGCACGAACGGGGCCGGGCCGAATGGTCCGATCACACGGTCTACCCGGGCATCGTCAGCCCACCCATCGGAAGGCTTCCACTGCTTGAGAATGCGCGTGGGTCCTCCCCCCAGAGTCCATCCAGGGAGAACGGAGCCTCTCATCCAGTGAGAAAGTCGCCTAGGGGCCTGCCGCCCCCCGCCCCGCTAGCTGAGCACTCGCTCGGTTGGGAGGACGCGTGTGACAAAGTCGCCCAGCTCTTCCATGTAGGACTGGGCGTTGGCGAACAGCACGGAGTTGTGGTCGCCTCGGGGGAACAACACCAGCTTCTTGTCCTCACCGCTTGCCCAGTCATGGAGCCGCTCGGCGTGGGAGGCGAGAACGAGGCTGTCGCCGGCCGCGTGCAGTGTCAGAAGCGGTCCTTCGTAGGTTGCCAGCTTTGCTCGATGGTCGAGGCGCTGGGCCACGGCGAGCTCCAGGTCCTCGCGCGAGACCCCCAGCTCTGCCGGCTCCACACGCAGCAGGATCCTCTCGAGGGGATCCGCGATCCCGGACTCAATGACGAGCCCCGCAATTCCTGGGTGGCGCTGCGCCAGCTCGATGGCGTAGATCGAGCCCACGGAGCGTCCGAACAAGATCACCTTTTCCTCGGGTTGCTCGGTCGCCTGGAACACGGCTTCCACGTCGTCGAGCATGGCACCGAGGGCTGGCTGGCCGGTGGAGGCGCCGTAGCCTCTGTACTCCGCCAACAACAAGTTCAAGCCCAGCGTGGCGAAGAGCCGCGCGATCTCGGGCACGTAGTCCGCCACGGTCTCACCGTTGCCGTGGAAGTGGACCAAGGTCCCGGCGGATGGGTCCTGGATCAGACGCCAGCATCCCAGGGTGACGGATCCGCTGCGCACCTCGAAGACCTCGGGGGGACGGGTGGGACGTGGGAAGAAGTAGCGCTGTGCGATGATCGGGTGGTCGAGAAGGCTTCGCTCCATCGATTTCTCCGCAACAATGGGGGTTCTGGATCGCCGGAGCCGTGGTTCGCCCCAGCATATCGGCCTTTCCTGGTGTCGGGTGACGACTTGCTCAGCCTTCTGATTGCAGATGTTTGGGCACAGTTCCGCTCGGAGTGAGTGAGCGGCTCGCGTCGATGACGACGGGGCCTCTACACCCCGTCGCCATCGCTGCCGCTGGTGGGACTCAGCCTTGCCGTCTCCTGAGTGCTGCCAGCGGAAGGAGAGCGAGCGCCACGATGGCGCCACGGCTGAGGCTTTGGGCCGTTCCCGAAGTCGAGCAAGAGCAGCCATTGGCCTCGGTCCACAGCAGCTGAGACGAGTCGAAGGTGCGGACGGCCTTCTCGCAGGTCAACTGGCCAAGGGAGTCGGTGACCGCTGCGTAGTTGTCGTCGCAGTCGCAGGTCGCGAAGCCACCCACGTCGACGCACTGGCCGTTGTCACCGCAGCTGGCATTGAGGCAGGGATCTTGCGGTGCCGTCCCGTCCTCCCGTGCGGAGACCAGCATGTCGAATTCTTCGAGCTGGCAGGTCACTGTGCGTGTTGTGGGCTGGCCAAGGCCCGCGGGTGCGCTGATGCTGCGGGCCACTGTGCCAGAGGGACACACGCAGCCATCCATGCCGGTGTCTGTGGTGGCGCACAGGGCGCCGACCCCGCAGTACGTGTCGCCGCAGGGTTGGCGGATGTCTGCAATGGGATCGGAGGCACAGATCTCGACTTCTGGTCGGTCGGACAGGTCGATGAAGCGGCTGATGTCTCCCCCCTCCGACGGGCGAAAGGTGGGGTCGGTCAACATCTCCCAGCCCGAGACGCGGGTAAAGAGCCGAGTCACGTAGGGCCTGCGGGCCAAGACGAGCTGTAGATAGGCCTCGACTTCGGTCGCATCCGGGGTTGCTAGGAACAGAGAGGAGATGGCGTCGGTGATGTTCTCGCTGGGCTGGGCTAGCTCGGTGATGAAGGCTTGACCGCCAGCCTCGTCGATCATCCAGGAGGACAGAGGGTAGTAGTTGTTCTGGCGCGTTCTCGGATTCATCTGAACGTCGGCCCGGTCGATGACGAGGTTTTGGAAGTTGTCCGCCTCGTAGCGTTCGTTGGCGGCCACGAAGATCAGGACACCCATCTCGGGTTCGGCTGCCACAGAGGTCAGCACGAGCGGGACCATGGGTTGGTCGATCGCAAAGGTCATGGAGATGGGCGCGATGTCGCTGATGCCAGCCTGCGGAGCCAGCTTCATGCCGAGGAACTTGTAGTCCTGCTCCACGTAGTTGGCGATGAAGGGCTCCATCTCGGAGGTGATCAGGTAGCCGTTGTCTGCCAGCCAGGTGGTCAGGGCGGAGGGGTCGTCGGAGGACACCACTTGGATGTCGTCGTAGGGCCCCACAGACGGCAGGTCCGAGACATCCACTCCGGCGTCGTTCTGGAGGAACTGCTCTGGCTCCGCCATTCCGACGAACGGCAGGAGGAGCGGGGGGGGCCTCGTGCAACGAGTGGGAGGGGAAATGATCTGAGGGACGGTGGCAATGTCGAGGGTAGTCAGTGTGGACTGGGGCACGACGTCCAAAGTCGGAGTGTCGGGGACGGGCACGACCCAGCTGAAGTCAGCGGGGTCCCCGCTGTAGCGGACCTCAACCGTAGCGGTGATTGTGCCGTCGCCATTGACCTCGAACAGGATGCGCTCGGCGTTCTGCTCGACGGGTTGGGCCTGGCAGAAGAAGCCACCGCAGGCGAGGGCGGTCGACGGCAAGCTGAAGGCAGCGGCCAGGACGAGTGTGGCGAGGTAGGCGGGAAGGGCGGACACAGAGATGGGGGTGTTCGGTTTCATGTCTGCCTCACGAAGCAGCCACTGGACCAGTTGTTCGGGCAGTATTCCGCCTGATGGGGGCTCTGCGGGGGCTGTGATGTGCGGCCGGCTTCGCCGCCCTCGGGGCTCTCGACTGCGTTCGTTGATGGACGTCGAGCCCCGGCCATCGGTTGTGGAGCCGGGGGCTCTCCTCTGGGATCGGGCGTCTCAGTAGTTCGCCGCGATCTCCTCGGCCACGAGCTGGTGGAGCTGGGGAAGACCAAAGCTAGGCAGCGGGCGACCGTTCACGAGGAAACCAGGGGTCTTGCGGATGCCCAGAGTTGCGGCGTCCTCAATGTCTTTCTGGACGATCGAGGCGATCTCGAAGCCCCCGACGTCTTGCCGCATTCGCTCCATGTCGAGCTCCACGCCGGCTGCTGGGAGCAACTGCCAGAGCAATTCTGGCTGTGGGTTGTGGTGGCTTGCCCACCGACGCTGGGTAGCAAACATGACCTCGAGAGCCTCCCAGTACTTGCCCTGGAGACGGGCAGCCTCCAGCATCTTCGCCACGTCTTCGGAGCCGTGGTGGAATGGCGCGTAGCGCAGTACCAGGCGGACCTCGTCAGGGTACTGCTTCAGCAACTCCTTCACCGGTCGGTGGAACACAGCGCAGGTCTCGCAGGCCGGGTCAAAGAACTCGACGAGGGTGACCTTGGCGTGCTCGGGGCCCAGGGCCATGGCGTGATCGGGGGCCAGGACGGTAGCGCTCTCGTCCGCGATGGTCTCGACGCGCTCGGCCTCAGCCCCTCGGTACAAGTTCGTGGCCACTGCGAACCCGACGATCAGGGCGATAACGGTGATTAGGACCAGCGTCTGCTTCTTCATCTCTTCAGTCTCCTCTTCAGGACCAGCAAGAGCCCGACCACAGCGGTGAATGCCACCAGTGATAGGGCGGGGATCGACAGAAACCCGAGCACCTCGATGTACTCCTCCTTGCACGAGACCCCCTGGCGGCAGGGGGAGGCGCTCTCGGGGACGATGCCCTCGTACAGGAGCAGGTGATACGCGGCGACGAGCCAGCCTCCGATCGCGAGGGGCAGTCCGAACCGCACGGCCCCCCGGTCGACCGGGAACAGCCCCACGGCCAGGACGATCACCAGCGGGTACATGAAGATCCGTTGGTACCAGCACAAAGAGCAGGGTGCGAATTCCATGACCTCGCTGAAGAACAAGCTCCCCAGGGCGGCGAGGGTGCAGATCAGCCATGCGCCGAACAGCAGCAGCCAGTCGCGGTCGATCCCGGGGTCAGGCGTGGTCACGCCGGATGTTTAGCGGGCCTGCGGCTAGAGCGCTACCTCCGGTGCAATCCATCGACCTAATTCGGGTCGGTGTACACCGTCTCAGGGCACCCGCAGAGTCTCAGGCTTCAGGCCGGTGGGGTCGACCGAGTGCTCAGCGACCGTCTGCCATGGCAGCTGGGGCCACCACTTGCGAGTGGACGGGGCTGCCCCCGGCTCAAAGGGCTCGCCCGGCTTAGGAAGCAGGGCCCGTACGCCGCGCCGTCTGGCCTCAAGAAGCACTCGCTCGGCCGGCTCGGTCCAGCCGTGGGGAGCGAGGTTCAGCAAACCCCAGTGAATGGGTAGCAACAAGTCGCCGCGAACCAACTCGTGGGCCCGGACCGCGTTCTCGGGGCCCAGGTGCCAGTCAGGCCAGTACCGCGAGTATGCGCCTACCTCGAACATCGTCACGTCAAAGGGTCCCAAGGCCTTGCCGATGTCGGCAAGTTCATCGAACAGTCCCGTGTCACCACCGAAATAAGCGCGGTGCGTCGAGCCGAGCAATGCGTAACTGGCCCACAGAGTGCGGCGCTGGTCGAACACCTGGCGGCCCGAAGCATGGCGGGCCGGCGTCATGACAAGCTCGACAGCTCCGATGTGCGCACGGTCCCACCAGTCAAGCTCGACGATCTTGTCGGCCGCTACCCCCCAGTACTCGAGGTGTGCTCCGACGCCGAGGGGCACGACGAACTTCGAATCACGATCCTTCAGCGCCACGATGGTCTCGGTCTGCAAGTGATCGTAGTGGTCGTGACTGATCAGAACCGCATCGATGTTCTCAAGCTCGTCCAGAGGAATGGGCGGTGGATACCAGGTCTTTGGTCCAATCCAATCCAGGGGTGCAGCGCGGCCACCGAAGATAGGGTCCGTGAGAAAACGCAGCCCATCCATCTCGATCAGCACTGTGCTGTGGCCCAACCAGGTGACACGCAGACCCGAAACCGGCGGTTGGGCAAGGTGGCTCTTGTCATGCTTCACAACCGGGAAGTCGAAGTCTGCCTCGGCGTGGGGGCTCATCTCCCGCCAGGACATCATCATCCCGGGTATGTCGTTCCACATGGGAATGGCGTTCTCGAAACCACTTCCGATCCACTGAGGGGAAGCTTCCATGCGTGCGCGACGCTCGCCATCAGGAGCTTTGCCGAGGGCAAACCAAGCATCAACGAGCACAAGGCTCGCGGCGAGAGCCATGAGAAGGCCCACCACCTGAGCAGCACGGAGCAGTCGCTTGCGAGGGGGGCGGGCCGGTTCCTGCATCGAAGTTCTGCTTCCTGGCCTCATCCTCTCCTCAAACCTTAGTCGGACGCCCGAAGGAGGTCCATACGCCGTCCTGATGGACGGCTTGGGTCTCTGCACAGCCCGTCGTCTCCGAACATGCAGCTTGCTGCGCTAGGCTGGCTGTTGATGGCCTTGAAGTCTGAGGGTGATTGAATCGTGACGACGCACGAAGCTTCGGGCGGGCCGCGGAGCCCACCCCATGCTCCACTTCAGTGGAGCCGTGCGCTGGTGTTGGTTGCGGGACTCTCGCTGGTCCATGCCCTGGTCCCGCCGGTTCGAGATGGGTCTCTTCAGATACCGATCATTTCGGCGGACCGATGGCCAACTCAAGTCATAGAGGCTCTCCATGTTCTGGGTTACCTCTCTGTGGCGGGGCTTGCGTTGCTGGCCGGCGTGTTTCCCAGCCGCAGGCAGTGGTGGGCCTTGATTCCATTGCTGGCGTTCCTGGCCACCGCGATGGTGGGCCATCTTCTTCGCATCGAACCTCTTCTGGGCTACTTGGTACCGGCCCTGAAAGAGGGCTTTGGTTTCGTCGTTCTGCCGAAGGTTGCGACCTGGGGGCTGGAGTTCCCGTTCCTTCTAGGGGAGGCGCTGATCCTTCTGGCCGCGGGCTTTCGGACTCAACGGCGTCTGTCCGCTTTCTGGATCGGGCTGGTCTTGCTGGGGATGGGCCTCTGTCTGTCTTCACCCTATTTTTTTGGGTGGTTGTTCGAGCTACTCGCTGGCCTCCACGTCTCGCATTTTTGGTCACTAGAGATAGGTCTCGATTGGTTGACGAGTACGTTTCAGGCCCAGCTTCTTTCGGTCGCGTACTGTGGCGCGCAGACCCTGCTGGTGTTGATGGCCTTTTCTCTTCTTATCCGGTCGGAGTGGGCTCATTACTTGGGGTGGGCCTATCTGGTAGCCAAGATGGCGCTCTCGCCAGCCTTCTTCCTGCTGTGGTCAATCGTGCGTCCATCGGGACAAGAACTCTTCTGGTTCTTGGAAAGCCGGTACCCCTTTGCGTCTACGATGTTTGGAGAGTCTGACGTCGTGCTCGGGGCTCTGAATGCCCTGGCTCCCGATGGCCCCTATTCCATCTGGCTACTGAAGGTTTGGCTTGGGCTTGTGGCCCTTGTTGCCTTTGGCATTGCCTTGGGCCAGCGAGACCGGCCAGCAGTGGATGGATGAACCTTGGACTAGGTGACCCCGCTGGTGTTGAGCCCTGGCCCAGCACCTCTTGGGCCCTAGTCATCTAGACGGTGGTTCACAGCGAGACGTCGTGAAGGGCTGAGCTAAGGTCACCTGGCTGTTGGTGAATGAGTACAAGTGAAGAGGGCAGGTGCGAGCGATGCGGTCCGTTCATCTGAGCTTTCTCTTGTTGTTGCTGCTCTTGGGTTGTCGTTCGACGATGGTGTCTAGTGACTGCAGCGAGGGTGGTGCCATCAACAGGCTCAAGTGCGTAGGTGCCTGGCTACCTGCCTGCCCCTCAAGCCTTCACCCGCGCCCCCGATCGCCGGCGCCCACTCGCAAGGACAGCGACGAGTATCGCCAGCCAAGCTCGGCAGTGACTGCGGCGCTCGAGGCGTCGGTGCGCGGTGCCTTTGATGGCAACGGGACCGAAGTGCTGCGGTACGGGAAAGAGGCTGGATACAGCGTGTGTCGGGATGCACCGGGGCACCTCCGCTGGACTCCCGGGACGAGCGTGCCAGGGGGCGCGGCTTGGTTGATCAACCCTGACCCGAGCGCGCTTCCGATCATTCTCGAAGCCCCGCACAGCTATTTCGACAAGTGGACCTTGGATGTAGCGGCCGAGCTGCAGGAGCGCCTAGGAGCCCAGGCCCTGCTGGTCTCTGGTACTCACCGCTGTGCATCTCGGGCTACCAACCAGTGCTCCGGGAAGATCATCCGCGGTGAGCTGCGCAGGAACCAGACCTGTGAAGACCGGAAGGGACCACATCGCATCAGTGACCCGGCTCATGATGTGAACGGCACCTTTCACGCGGCACACCGAGCACTCTCGGTGGCCCTCGCCGAGGCTGTTGTTGTCAGTGTCCATGGCATGCCCAAGCCAGGGGTGTCGCTGTCCAACGGAACCATCAATGAAGTGGGCCTGGATTCCCCCGTGGCTCGTCTAGCTCGTGCCTTCCGTACTCAGTTCCCCGACCAGAAGGTGACCGTCTGTAATCCGCACGAAGGGTCCGAATTCGCGAACCGTATGTGCGGCACCGGCAACGTACAGGGTCGTCATCTCAATGGCTCTCCGAACCCCTGCACAGTGGCGACTACTACCGCTTCGGATCGCTTCATTCA
>PBPL01000241.1 GCA_002724675.1 Deltaproteobacteria bacterium
CCGAGCTTCAGCGCCGACTCCCAGTGGATCGCCTACAACCGAGCCGAGCAGTACGACTACGTCAACAGCGATGGCGACACGGTTACCGCCAGCAGCAACAACAACGAGCGGGCAAAGCTGATGCTGATTGCGGCTTCCGGCGGGCCCCAGATTGAGCTGGCCCAGGCCAATGGTGTCGGTGACCTCACCAACAGCTGGCCTCGCTGGGCGCCAGTGGCTGGTGGCACGGGCTGGTTGGCCTGGTCAACGAAGCGGGACTACGGCCACACAGTTGGAGGTACGCCCCAACTCTGGGTCAGTCAGATTGACTTCTCGGTAGCAGCTACGGGCGCTGATCCTTCTCAACCGCCAGTCTGGACCCCGGGTCAACTGACGACCGAGGGCAATCACACCCCGACCTGGCTGCCTCGTTACAACAACTGAGGTGACCTGATTGGTGACGCTGACCACTGTGGGGTCGGCCTCGACCACTTCTGGCCCATTCCCCCCACAGCTCCACGCTGTAGCTTCTCAAGCCAGGTCCGATAAGCGGCGTCTCCCCTTATACGAAAGGATCAAATGTCAAGAAAATGTGTTGAGAATGACAATGTAATGTGAAACACTGTCGGTTGTGTTGGCCTGTCTTCTTCCATTCCATCGGCCCAGAGTCCGGGCATCCGCTCCGATGAGCGAACTGCCTGGCTCGGAGAGCCTGAATCTCGGCTTGCAGCACCTCTCTCTCGACAAGCATTACTCCGGCCTCAGGGTCGGACCAGAAAAACCGGCCCTCGGGCCGGATCAAAAAAACTGGCCTCACGGCCGGACAGGAAATAGGAGAAGTCCGATGGTCTATACGCCTACTAGAATTGTTGATGGGCTCCACTTCTTGGAGTTGGTGCCCAGACACTCAAGGCTGGATGTGCCCGGCTAGCTGAGCGGTCGATTCCCGCCAGCGACGGCAGCAAGCCCCCCACTGAGTTCGACCTCAATTGAGGTCCTGCCAGCTACGCCAGGTGCATACCTGGTGATCGGACAGGTTTGCCCGCCGCTCGGGCTTCCGCCAAGTGCCCTCCAGACATCAGATCAAAGGAGTACTTCATGTCTCAACGTGAGAGGCTGGCCGCCTTCACACTGGCCCTATTGTTCTTGTCCGCCACTATGGCTTGTGGCCCTGTCTTCGTGCCAGAGCCGAGCCCGACCACGGACCTTACGTCTTTGCCCCTCGGCGAGGCAGTACGGACGATCTTCGAGCAGAAGTGTGCCGGGTGCCACGACAACGGCCAGGGCCAGGGTGGGATGGACTTCATCCTGGACGCCGCTGCCCTTCGCGATCGCGAAAAGGTAGTGCCAGGAGAACCGCAGGCTTCAGCTATCTGGCTGCGGATCACGGACCCCGATCCCATCCGGGCGATGCCACCTTCGACATCCGGCCTGAGCGTCAGCGATCTTGAGAGAGATCTGATCAGGCAGTGGATCGAGGCGGGTGCAACCGACTTTGAGGTGAGCATCGAGGTCCCGTACATCTCCCTGGAGGAGGCCATCAGCGTGATGGCTCGAGACGTTCGAAGCCTTTCCGAGAAGCCACGCCAGCTGACTCGCTACATCTCCCTGGTTCCGCTTTCCAACCAGGGTGTCGGCGACTCGGTCCAGTCCCAGGACCCGGGGCACTTGTCGTTGTCCGACTATCGCGGTGCGGTGTCGGCATTGCTCAACAGCTTGTCCTGGCAGGAAGAGTTGGCTGCACCGGTCAGGGTGGACGAGGCGGGCACGATCCTGCGAATCGACATAATGGACTACAGCTGGGACGAGATCCGCGACCCGATACAGGGGCTGGATTTCTGGCAGGTCCTCGAAAATGCGTACCCCTACCCGGTGCTTTCGTCGTCCGACGATTTCACCGACCTACAGGCCGAAACCGGCACCTCGCTGCCCTTTATCAATGCGGGCTGGCTGTTGGCCAATGCGTCCCGGGCGCCGCTCTACAACGATGCCCTGCAGTTGCCGGAGACACTTCAGGGAGTCGAAGCGTTGCTCGGCGTCGACCTCGAGTACAACCGGGCCAACCAGCGCTCTCTTCGCGCCGGTTTCAACGATTCCGGGGTCTCCGGCAACAACCGGCTGATTGAGCGTCAACCCACCAGCTTCGGCGCCTACTGGCAGTCCTTTGACTTCGCGAGTAACTCCGGGCTGCAGGACATTTTCACTTATCCGGTCACCTTCCATGCTGATGGCGGAGAGGCCATCTGGAATCTTCCCAATGGACTACAGGCCTACATGATCGCCCTGGCTGACGGCACCCGGATCGACGAGGCGCCGACAGAAATCGTCAGCGACGAGTCCAGGGCCGATGGTGTGGTCAGGAACGGACTTTCCTGCTTCAACTGCCACGGTTCGCAGGGGATCCTGCGCACCGACGACATGGTGCGCGACCACGTCGAGGACAACGTCGTCTCGTACGACCAGGAAACCATCGACACGGTCCGTGACCTTCACAGGGCTACCCCGTTCGCCGAAGTCCAGGAGGAGGATGGGCAGCGATATTCGCAGAGCATGGACGAACTCGGCCTACCGGACCGGGGTGCCGGCCTGATCCCATTGGCCTCCCTCAAGTACGAGGGCCTTGTCTCCCTGTCCACGGCTGCGGCCGAGCTTGGCCTGACGGTGGATGAGTTGCGCGGTGCCCTGGACGCGAACAACTTACCCGCGGGTGACTTCGTCGAGCTCCTGCCCCTGCTCGGCGAGGGCGGCTTGGTTTTCCGCGATAGCTTCCTGACCGTATTGCCTGCTCTCAATTGCTACCTGGCCCAGCGATACCTCAATCGCACGGGTGAAGAGGCCGGTCACACCGGCTGCCCATAGGGCGGTCGAGAGGGGATAGGTCGTGGTGTTTTTCTCGTTTGGTCGAAGCTACCCAGGAGCACAGAGGTGCCCTGCTGTTCTTTCGCAGCGTCTGTTCGCCTGTCTGTTTGCGTTGTTGCTTGGACTAGCTGGCGGCACGTCCGATGTCTTTGCCCAGGACTCGTGGCAGAGGCACATGGTGCTCGCGAACGGTTACTACCGGGCGCACCTCCTGCCGAATGCTCTCGCAGAGTTGAAGCGGGTGGTCCAGGATCCTGAAGGAACTCGGCAACTTCGGGCCTGGGAGATGCTCATCGAGATCTCCTCGAAGGCGAAGGATCTCGAGACCAGGATCTGGGCTCTCGAGAACGGACGAGAACTGTTCCCCGCTGAGACCCAGGCACAGATGCAGGAACAACTGGACAAGGTTCGGGAAGGCTATGGCCGCCTCCGGTTTGCGGCGGCCGGTCAAAAGAGGCTCTCCAGCAAGAGCGTGACGATCGAGGTGCTCGGGGAGATCGGCGACACAGAGGCCGGGGCCTACTTCGAGAGGGCCCGGCGACTGCTTGCCGAGCAGGGCCATGCGAGCGGGATACACTACCTGCCAGCCGGCCTGTTTCTGCTCGACGGCCGGCAACTCGAGGTGGTCGCAGGCAAGGACACCCTCGTCGAGGTCAGCTCGGAGACAAGCGTCGCCTTCGCCTTCGAGGTCGCCGGGGTGGGCGGCATGCGCAGCGGTGGTTTCGACACCGGGATTCCGGGCTATGTGGCCGGTCTCGAACTGGGTATTGGAGCTCGGGTCAAGATTCGGCCAGCAACTTCTCTGCTGCTACTTGCCCGACCGATCGGCGCTGTCGGCTCGCGAAGCTCTGTGGTCGCCGGCCCGGGGCCGAGGGTGTCGGTAGGCGAGGTCACACCCCTGCTGGGTGCTTCGCTCGAGGTGGGTCTCGAGTTCCGGGTCGGACGAGTCGCCCTCAGCCCGCGGCTCGGCTACGGACTACAGGCCCTACCGACTGGGCTCGACTACCGGGGAGATGTCCTTGCGACTTCCGGCCCCGAGACCACTCTCCAGGGCACGTACATTGTCCCTTCCCTGGCTCAGGGCCCTCGCCTGGGCATGCAGGTGCTGCTCAACCCCGCGGCCAGCCGCGACGGACGAACTCCCAGCGTGTTTGTTGGACTGAGGGGTGGCCCACTGTGGGCGACGCCGCTTTGGGGTTCGGTACCCGACGGTAGTGACATCGACATCGACAGCAGCTCGTGGGACGGGTTCGACAATGTTGCCGCTGGCCGGGAATTCCGCGCCGGGCAATTTGCTGGGCCGACGTCGAAGACGAGCGTCCTGTTCGGTGAATTGCAGGCGTTTGTCGGCTTCGAAGCTCCGACCCAGGGCGCTCGATCCCTTGCCCCCAAGAAGCAGGGGTTGGCTGCGAATGTTGGCCTGTGATCCTCGGAGCCGGTCTTCGCTCTCGACGCCACGCTCCCCTGACGGATGCTCACCAGATAGTCCTTACGTAAGACTCACGTAAACGGGCCCCCCGCCGGGTTGGTTGGCGGATACTCACCAGCATTGGGGCCACATCGTCAGACGAGCCCCACATTGCTGCAGAGCCACCGTCAAAACTAGCCCAGCAGGTTGTCGATGCCGTTTGCCCGCCGGAGAAGTTCAACCTGAAGTCGCGTTCCGTCTGGAGGCACCCTCATGCGGAGCGCATCCGTGACGCCGGTTTTCTCAGATTTCCAGGCTACCTGCAGCATATCGCTCCCGCGTCGGACAGCATGTGGAGGCAGGCTTCGCATTGGTCTCCATCGGGGTTCGTGTTGGAGGGAGGGTTTACCCAGAGCCTCCCAAAGGACCAGTCGATAGTAGCCGTACACCGTGTTGAAGAATGAAGGGTCATCCCGACCCCAACGCTGCTTCGTGAAGACCAGGTCATGACCTACGATCTTGCCAGAGCCAATCAGCCATCTTTCAGTTCCCGCGGCCCGCATCCCCGCGAGACGTTCCTCCATGGGCTTCGAGTAGACGCTTACCCCTCGTCGTTTGTGAACGACCTTCCCAAGTTGATCAGCGATGATCTCTACCGATGCGCCGAGTTGAATTGGATGAACTTTCTCCAGCAATTCGATTGCCTGGCTTCTTTGTGAAGCGGCTCTAACCATTCTGGAAGGCCCAAGAGCGGCAAGGCTCACTAAGCAGATTCCCAACATCCGACGCCTTGTGGGCCACCGCCGGCAAGTATTAGTACCAGGCTCAACCCGACTGTAACGCTCGAGACCCACGTCCGCTTCGGGCATGCCGACCTCCTGCCAGGAAGGCTACCGCACCGGAGCCTTTCTGGACGGCGATGGTGGGAGCCCACGGGCCATTTGGCCCATACTCCCCAAGTCCTCCTGGGTGGAGAAGTGACTACTGAGCGGCTCCCCGGTTGTCGACGACTGTGGTTCCGTCGGGGTCTACGAGGAAGACTTCGTCGTTGTCGGACCAGCTGATGGAGGTCTGCAGAGTGATCGTGTGGGAGTCGTGGTCGATGCCGTCGTTGGCGATCTGCACGGTCGTGGTCCCGACCTGGATGGAGTCGGGCTCTTCGCCAAACTCTGCGCCCATCGTCCAGCCATCGTAAAAGAAGAGGGAGTCGTCAACGACAAGCGTCGTGCTGGACAGGCCCGCTCCGACCGCGTGCGTGAGCGGCACCGCGTCGCCCAGGCCCGAACCCGACGAGAGAGCGAATCCCTCCTTGGTGCGTGCAGCCGGATCGACAAAGGCGCAGGCCGCCTTGTTGTTGTTCGGTAGCCAGACCTCCGGCCAGCTCGTCTTGGCCGCCGCGAGCTCGTGGGTGGTTCCCGACAGGCGAATGTCGATGTCGCCGGACACATCTGCTCCTTCCCGCGAGAAGAGGTTCCCGTCAAAGACCGCCCCCTTCCAGAAGTCCGGGTAGCCGTCCTGTCCGCTCGTGTTGATGTGCCAGTCCACATATCGGTCGGCGGTGGGGGGAGTCTGCATCTCCTGGAACAGGTTGTTGAGGTACTTGTCCTCCTGGAAGTGGCCTGTCGTGGACCCACCGTAGGAGTACTTCATGACGTAGCCGGAGGCGTAGCTGGTGTTGTGATAGAAGCGCAGGTGCTTGACCGTGTCGTCTGACGTCACGGTGGTGGGTGCCACGCCGCGCCGGACGACTTCTGCCTCCCCGTCCCAGTAATAGTTGCGCCGAACAATCTGGTGCTTCCCAATCAGCTTGTTGAGCGCAGCAGACCCGTCACCCGATGTGCCTCCGTTCTTGAAGACACAGTCCTCTACCAGGACCGGTCCCCAAGGGTCGAAGCCATCTCGAGTGCCCGTATTGAAGGCCGCCACCCGAGCCCCCGAAGCGCCCGTCTCGTTGGGGCCGAACTGGTTGGATGAGCCGAAGACCTCGTCCCAGTCACCGTCGAAGGTGCAGTCTCGATAGACCTGGTAGCCGCCCCAGGCCGCCAGCGAGTCGTGGCCACCATGATCGAAGCTGCAGCCCTCGAAGACCGTGTAGGTCGCCTTGTTCTGGAAGAGGTCCAGTCGGTCCTCTCCCACTGGCGGCGTCTGGTTGTTGTTGGTTCCCGCCAGGCTGATCGTGCAGTTCGTGAACATGAAGTAGGAGCCCTCGATGCGGTTTGCTCCCCAGTCCTTGCCTCCGTAGATCGTGCAGTCCGTGAACTTGATGTGGCCGGTCTCGTTGGGCTCACTTGTCCCTACGCCCTTGCTGGCCTTGCGGTCCTTGCCGTCAGTGGCCGCCGACCAGTCGGTGTCGGTGCCGAGAATCAGGTTCTGGAACTCGTAATACTGGCCGCCGCTCAGCTCGATCAGAGTGCCCGAGCCGCTGATTCGAATGGCCTCACCGGCCTGTCCTCGTACCGTGATGTAGTTGCCGCTGGCCCCGTTGCTCGTGATCGAGAGCGACTCGTCGAAGGACTGCTCCAGGCCGGGGGTGTCGGGCTGGATCTCGATGATCTCCCCGGGGGCCAGGCTGGCGTTGTCCAGGGCCGCCTGGATGCTCGTGAAGTCCGCCGTTCCATCGGCCTTGACGATGTAGTCGGGCTGAGCAGGGACCGCTGGACTGTCGTCGTTGTCCGAGGAGTCGTCGTCGTCCGAGGCGTCGCCGTCATCGCCTGCGGAGTCGTCGTCATCGGGGCTCGAGTCGTCGTCGTCCCAGGAGTCGTCGTCGTCCGCAGTCGCGTCGTCGTTGGCGGGAGCGGTCTCGCTGGGTGTGGAGGGACCGCAGGCGCTGAGCGTGCTCAGGAGGACAAGAAAAACGAAACGATGCGACATCACGAGGCCCTCGGGGTGAGCCTAGCAGGGGGTGGCTGGCCCATACCCCCAGACCTTTCAGAGCGCCGGTCCGAAGCCCTCCGCTAGACTCTCTGGTGGAGGTTGTCCTCTCGTGTACTTGCGGTCCCTGCTAGCGGTGTCCATTGCCCTGCTCCTGGTGGGAGCTGGTTGCGGTACGGCTGACGACGACGACTCTGCAGGCGATGACGACGACACCGCAGGCGATGACGACGACTCCGCAGGCGATGACGACGTCACGACCGACGACGACGACTCTGCTGCGGACGATGACGACTCTGCAGGGGACGACGACGACGTAGACATCGACGAGTGCGCCACGAACAACGGCGGCTGCGGCGATGCGCTGTACTGGAGCTGCGCCAACAACCCGGGGGCGAGCCCCACCTGCTCGGACATCGACGAGTGCGCTACGAACAACGGCGGCTGCGGCGATGTGCTGTCCTGGGACTGCACGAATAACGCGGGCGCGGGCGCGACGTGCACGTTAGCAAACGGCCTCGCGTGCACCGTCGGTGGAGCACCATGTACCAGCGGGAACTGTTACGAAGACTTCGATGGAGACCGGTACGACCCAGGCAACGTGAGTCCCAACTCAGTGTGTCATCCCGCCCCTCAGCTTGTAGGCGTGGACTGCGACGACAATTGCGCCACCTGCTTTCCGGGGTCACCTGCAACCACCTCTGAACCAGACCTCTTGGACCAGAATTGTGACGGCAACGTCAACGACTATACGGGCGTGCCTCCCAAGGTGTGTGACTTGTCCGCCACCGGCCAAACGGCCTCCAACGGACTCCCGATTCCCAGGAATCAAATGTGTCAGGCCAACGGTGGGCCGGCGCCGGGCAATTATCAACCCCAGGGCATGATCGACGGGTGTGCCAAGTGGTGTGAAAATGGCGGCTCCCAAGCCAACCCTCCGCTTTACGACCCAAGTGCCGGTACGGTGACCTCCGCGAGTGTTTCTCTCACGGGTAGCGGATACCCGGGGTTCAACTGGTCCAACTGTCATTTCCTTCCAATATCGGGGCAGCCTTTGAACAGCAACGGTCGTAGCGGTTGCCAAACCGTGAATGGCGGGTATCCCATTCGGACGTGCACGTGCAATGGCGCCTACGCGTTCAGTGGTTACCGTTGAGCACCCTGGAGAGGCCCCATGAAGAGCTCTCGGTCCGGAGCCACCTCTTTGTCCCTGGTGCTGTGAGCCGGCTGCGGTATGAGGCGGTCTGGCGGCGGAGGGAATGACAACGATGCCCCTGTTTCGGCTTGAGAAGTGGTCGGATGCTGCCGGCTTTTTGGGGAAGGCCACGTCCTTCTTGCAGGAGCGCGAAGATTCCAACGCAGTGGTACTCGGCGTGGCCCAACGCATTGCGGAGACCCCCGACTTCCCTACGAACGACTGTTTCTTCGGGCTGGTGTACGCCGACACGCAGCCCGTTGCCGCCGCCCTTCGGACACCGCCCAGGGGAGCCGCTGTTACCTCAGGGCCGAAGGAGGCGCTCCGTCTGCTGGCGGATGCCATCCGGGAACAGTACGGGCACATACCGGGAGTCAACGGGCCGCTCGATGCTGTCGAGTCGTTTGCCTCTCGTTGGTGTGAGTGCACCGGCCAAGGTACGCAGGTGGCCCAAGAGATGCGGATTCACCGATTGGATGTGATGCAGCCCCTCACCCTCGCGTCAGGCATCTTGCGCCGTGCGGGTCCCGGGGACGTAGCGATTGTTTCCAGTTGGCTCGAACAATTCGGTGAGGACACGGGCTTACCGCCTGGCCCCTCGAAGGAGGACGTGGTGCGTCTCCTCGCCAGACCGGATCCTCCCTACTACTTCTGGTCGCGCGATGACCAACCCGTAGCGATGGCCGCGTGGTCCAGGCCCACCGGTAAAGGCATCACTGTGAACGCGGTGTACACGCCACGTGAGCAACGGGGAAAAGGCTATGCCACCGCAGTCGTACACACGCTGTCCGCCCTACTCCTGGAGCGCGGCTTCCGATTCTGCACTCTGTACACGGACCTCGCTAACCCGGTCTCGAACGCCATTTACGCAAGAATTGGCTACGAGCCTGTTGAGGATGCTCGCAGGGTGGAGTTCATCGATGCTTCTGACAGTTAGAACCCCACCATTTGAGACGAGGTCATGCCTGCTAGCTGCGCCGAACTGCAGAGAGAACACCTGAGGGCCGTCACAGGCTGGGCTCAGCTCACTCGAGAGGTGCTCGAACCTCTCTGTCGCCAACACGCGGGTCGGGTCCACTTCCGTCCGAGCTCCGGCGGAGTGACCTTGGTGGGGCTTCTTCCTTCACGGCCTCAAAGAGGACGATCTGGCTTTCGCGATTTGGCTCGTCTCGCTGGGGGATTCGACAGTCTCTTTCAACAATACTGTGTCGATGCTCCCCAGGGTCGTGCGACCCCAGAGAAACGATTGCAGTCTTGGATGACTGCGGATGCTTACCGGCACGAACGGCAGATGTTGGCGCTGGATCGTGCGGTAGGAGATGGGGTGATGACCCGGTTTGTTGCCGATGAACTGGCCCTTCCGGTGGGAGAGGGGCGGCGGATTGTTTGTGACCTTCTCGCCCTTCGGCTTGACTCAGACGGCCGGAAGGTTCCAGCAGTTATCGAGCTGAAGTCGGCTCGACAGATGCGGCGATTGGTCGAGCAGGTTCAGGGCTACGCCGCCGCGGTCGACAGTCAGAGAGATGCCTTTGAATCCCTATTCTCTGCTGTGTTGGGCGAAGAGGTGGCGTTCGACGGACCGACTGAGAAGTGGATCGTCTGGCCTCAGGCGGGACTCAGCGAGGACCCACGCACGCAGGAGCTTGCTGCTGAGGGAATTCGGGTGGTGGGCTACTTGGAGTCCGACGACGCTTATGCCTTTCGGGCAGGTCCGAAGGTATGACGACCCTTGGATGGCAAGACCCGCGGCTCCGGGTTCGTTCGGATCCGTCACGCCGTGCAGTACGCCGGCAGCTGCAGGGTTGGTGGCGAGAGGTGGAGCTCGGCTTGCCGCCAGGGCGCGACCAGGATGGCCGACTGCGCAACAACATGCTGCCCGCTGAGGCCGTAGCCCGAGACCGCTCCCTCAACTTCCTGTCATCCGAGGTCGCCTCCTACGCCGAGGAGCGCGCACCGGTTGTATTGGGAGAGGAGGGCGCCCTCGACGAGGACCGGCTCTGGCGCAACCTACTCTCATCGATGCCGTTGTGTTTCAACCTGTTCGGCAGGCTGCGAGCCGCCCCGGAGAGCGGGGCCCGCGTCCTCGCCAGCGCAACGGGTCTGGATGTGGCGAAGATCGATGAACTCGAGGTGGAGTGGACGCCCGATGGGGGGCATCCATTGGGAGACCGAACGGCTTTCGATGCATGGGTGGCTTACCGAGACAGCTACGACAACCGGGGGTTCTTTGCTGTCGAGACGAAGTACACAGAGCCATTCTCGCGAGGCGTCTACGACCGGCCGCGTTACCGCGAGGTGACGGCATGGCCAGATGCGGGATTCTTGCCCGGTGCGGCCGAGATGCTGCGGGGTACGGCGACGAACCAACTCTGGCGAAACACGCTCCTGGCTGCCGCGGTTCGTCGCGAGGGCGGGTTCGCCGAGGGACGTGTCCTGGTGGTGGCTCTGGGCGACGATCCGCACGTCGCCCGAGCGATGGCGGTCTTTCGTGATGCCCACGAGGCACCTCAGACGCTCGTACACGTGACAACCATCGAGCAGCTGGTCGCTGCGGCGAGAGAAGAAGAACCGTTAGCCCCCTGGTCTGAGAGCTTCGAGCGTCGCTACCTGGATCTCTCTCCGGTTTCAGCTAGCCCACTCGATTCCCCAACTCCTGCCTAGAGCGCAACTGGCCCATACCCCCCAGTCTTCCAACCGCCTTTGGCAAAGACGCGTGGGTCTCCGGCGCTGAGGACCAGGTCGCAACCCACATCCCTCGCCGTCTTCTGCGCGCTGTGGCCTCTCTGCACAGTTGAGATAGGATGCCCAATCGCCGCCCG
>PBPL01000242.1 GCA_002724675.1 Deltaproteobacteria bacterium
CGCATGAACGACTCGTAGTACCGGCGCATCTGGCTGCTCTCAGTCTGTCGATACTTGCGCTCCAGACTGGGGATGACGCCCTCGATGCGTGTCTTCCAAGAGCCCTGAGAACGCCGGCCCTTCCACCGCACTGTGATCTCTCGTTCCGAGCCCCACAGGAGAATCTCGCGCTTCTCGGAGTCGAGATCCCGCCAGGGAGTCTCTCGGTCAATCTTGAGGGCGTCGGTTGCCTGCTTGACGTACCGGTAGGTCCACCCCCGCCCACGCTTCAGCGCTGATGCCCAGGGAACGATGGCGCCGTCCCGCATGCTGAGGCTGTCGTCGGCAACCACACGGCTGGCATCCATGACCTTGCGCCAGCCGAGGCCATTGCACTCCATGCACATGCCGAGGGGCGTATTGAAGGAGAACAAGGAGGGCTCGAGATCCGGGAACGAGAGCTGGCAGTGGGGGCATGCAAGCTTCTCGGAATACAGCTGCTCTTCGCCCCCCTCCACGGCAACCACGACGAGTCCCTCGCTCTCCCGCAGGCAGGTCTCGATGGAGTCTGTGAGGCGGTCTTTGATGCCATCCTTCATGACCAGCCGGTCTACGACCAACTCAATGTTGTGCTTCTTGTCTTTCTCCAGGGTTGGCACTTCCTCCAGACGATGCACCTCGCCATCGACTCGGGCTCGGGTGAAGCCAGACCGACTGGCCTCTCGGAACAGCTCCTTGTACTCGCCCTTGCGGTTGATCACGACAGGGGAGAGCAGCTGGAAGCGTTGGCCCTCGGCAAGGCTCAGGATCGAGTCGACAATCTCGGCGGCCGACTGGCGGCCCACCTTGCGGGCACAGCCGGTGCAGTGCTGTACGCCCACACGCGCGAACAGAACCCGCAGGTAGTCGTAGATCTCGGTGATAGTGCCTACGGTCGAGCGGGGATTCTTGCTGGCTGCCTTTTGCTCGATAGAGATCGTCGGAGCCAGGCCTCGGATGGTGTCAAAACGTGGCTTCTCCATCTGCCCGAGGAACTGCCTGGCGTATGCCGAGAGCGACTCCACGTAGCGCCTCTGTCCCTCGGCATACAGAGTGTCGAATGCGAGGGAGGACTTCCCCGACCCCGAGACGCCGGTGAAGACCACGAGCTTTTTCTTGGGGATCTGCACGTCCAGGTTCTTCAGGTTGTGCTCTCTCGCACCCTGGATGTGGATGTGGTCTAGCTCTGAGACCGCGAGCTTCACGAGACTGTCAGCCCCGGTGGACCGTCTGTGGCCTCTCCGATGCAAGCAACGGCGAGAGTCTCGGCTTCCTGGAGCGCTGATCGCAGGTCGTCCGCAGCGCTCGCAGCGACGGCCATCAAGAGACCTCCCGACGTCTGGGGGTCGGCTAGAAGTACATCGAGCCCGGGGGCGATGTCCTGGCCGATCTGTGCCAGCTCTCCCACGTGGGCTCGGTTTTTTCGTCCACCGCCAGTGCACGTGCCTTCCACTGCGGCGGCTAGGGCCCCATCCAAGACAGGGATGGCCGCAGCGTTGAGGTGGAGGTGTACACCCGATGCCCTGGCCATCTCGAGCCCGTGTCCCAGCAGTCCGAATCCCGTGATGTCCGTGACGGCGTGGATGGGGTCTACGGCGTTGGCGCCTCTGCCACAGAGGCTTCGACCCGCTCGAGCGGCGCCGGCGTTGAGAGTGGTCATGGTCGAGACCAGCCGTTCTAGGTGATTCTCGTCGAGCTGCTCTCTCTTCAGGAGCGTCGCGAGGATGCCGGTGCCCAGCGGTTTGGTGAGGAAGAGTTGATCACCAGGCTGGGCTCCGCCGTTTCTCCAGAAGCGCTCAGGGTGAACCGTACCAGTGACGGCGAGACCGTACTTGAGTTCGTCGTCCGCGATGGAGTGTCCGCCGCCGAGCATGGCTCCAGCGGCCTGCACGATGTCGGAGCCCCCTTGCAGGATCCTGGTGAGGGTCGACGTGCCCAGCTTCTCTGTGGGGAAACAGACGATGTTGACGGCCAGGATCGGCTCGCCGCCCATGGCGAAGATGTCCGACAGCGCATTGGCGGCGGCCACTCGCCCAAAGTCGTAGGGGTCGTCGACGATGGGTGTGAAGAAGTCCACGGTCTGCACGAGCGCCTGCTCCTGGGAAAGGCGCACCACTGCAGCGTCGTCAGCCTCGCGATGGCCGACGAGTAATCGAGGATCTTCGGGAGCAGTCAGCTCCGCTAGCGCCTCACCCAGCGTCCCCGCCGGCAGCTTGGACGCTCAACCGGCTGACTGCACCGTAGCCGTTAGACGGCCTTCGTCTTTCTTCCAGTTCACGGGCGCGAGTGTAGCCCGCATTTTCAGCTCGTGGCACGGCTAGCCGTGCAGGAAACGGCTCGAGGCTGCAGATGGGGTGGAGGGGAGCCCCCCTCTCGGTCGGGCGCAGGCCCCTGTCCTCGACCAGCTGGCGTCGTCGAAGATGCCAAGAAAGAGAAGCGGGCCACCCGAAGGTGACCCGCTTCCATTGTGTCATTTTGCTCGCGCGCTACGGCACCTTTGGCGTGTTCTCGCCGAGATACCTCGGTGAGTGGCCTCCAGGCTTTCCGGGACCAGGTGAAAGGCGCGCGGCCAGGGGGCGATCGGGATAGTCCGTCGCCGGGAGTGAACCCGCTACGGACTCGCCACCTCCACCTTCACGGTCCTATTTCTACAGTCGTGCAAGGGATCACCTCCTTCCGCGGCGCAGTGAAGTTCCCGGGTTCCCTACCCGGAGTTCCGCACCGGTCCGCCGGATGACCGGCTTGGAAGAGGCCCACCCATCAACAGCTTGGGAGAGAGGAAGTTGGTGTGGAACTTCCCGGCCGCCAACTGCGGCCTCCTCTTGTAAATAAGTCTAACGAATCGTGATGAGTTCTGCATGGTAAATCACGAAATGTATCGACGCCGCGTCTTGGACCGGAGGGTCGTCCCGGGGTCAGCGACCAGGACCCGCTTCGGCCATGAGCTGCCTCCAACGCTCGAAGGGCTTGACCTCGGTCACCTTCAGGTGTGCCTGTGGCACCGCACCCGTGTCATCGTAGGCAGCTACGGAGAGCAACATTCTGAAGCGGATCGGCCGTCGCTGGCCCGGGCTGGTGTAGGTCATCTCTGCCCGAAACGAGCTGCCCGTTTGAAGAACGGCGCCAGCACAGCGAACCCACAGATCGCTCTCGGTACATCGCTCGATGACCAAAACGGCATTCTTGTCTGGCAAGAAGGCCTGGATGGGCGGCAGGTCTTGGGTCGGCTCCGGGGCCTTGGGTCCACTGGCTCTGGTTGGAGGTTCTCCTCCTGCGGCTTGCGGCTGTGGCGCAGCGTCCTCTTCGGGCGCGGAAGGCTGGAGGTCGTCAGCCAGAGCGTGCTCCCAACTCGTGTTGGCGATGTCTCCACCTAAACCCTCGTGTGTTGGGTCGAACTCGAAGAGATCTTCGCTCTCTCCGTCCTTGAGCTCTTCGCTGACGACATCCACTTCGGTCGAGGCGGCTCCGTTCATGTGCTGGTGGGACGCGTAATCCTCAGCTTGTGGTCTCGGCGCCGGCGCGGGGCGGGGCGGGCTTGGAGTGGCTGGGGCCTTGTCGGGTAGAAGGCAGCCCAGCGCTTTCTGTGCGGCGATGCGCATGACTTCCCGGGTAAAGGGCTTTCCTATGAAGATGGCGGCCCCCTTGGCCAAGGCAGCTTGAGTGATGGCGTGGTCCTTGGGATACACGGCGCTTACGGCCACGATGGGCAAGTCCTTGCTGCCCATGCCGTGAATGGAGTCCAGGAGTGTCGGGCCAGCCATGCCGGGCAAGCAGAGGTCGAGGACGAGCAGATCGGGCAGTCTCGTGGAGATGGCGAACAGCGCATCGTGGGGGTGGTCGATGAGATCGACCTCCAGCCCAAAGCTCTGGAGCATCTGCACCATGAGCTCCCCAGCGTCTTGGTCGTCCTCGATGACCAGTGCGTAAATGCTCATGCTCAATCGCCCCAGACGCGTGGTCTAGGCTCCTCCCTTGCTGCCGGACAATACGACCACTGGACCTCCACCCTCGATCGCGTCTTATCCAGCCTACTGCCACAGCCGGTGCGGCTTCAAGAGTCTCTAGGAAACCGGTGCAGCTTGTGTGTCGGCGTCGGCTGTTACCCACCGCAGAACCCGATGGAATTACAGTCGCATTCCGCCCAGCGCTTGCCCTGCATGGAGACGATGGTTACATTGGGCGCCGCTCGGTTGACTGAAGAATCAATCCGCCAGCGACGCCTCCTTCCTGAAGGCACCCACTGACCCCTCTTTCCGGAGACTCTTTTCGATGTCCACCGCCTACATCGTCGACGCTATTCGAACCCCCATTGGACGCCGCAAAGGTGGTCTGGCGCGGATCCGACCCGATGACCTGGCTGCGGTTCCGCTTCAGGCATTGGTCGAGCGCAATTCCATCGATGCGGGTGATGTGGAAGATGTGATCCTCGGATGCGTGACCCAGGTGGGGGAGCAGGGTCTCAACATTGGCCGCACCGCACCATTGATTGCAGGCTTCCCCATGGAAGTGACCGGCACCAGCGTGAACCGCATGTGTGGCTCCAGCCAGCAGGCGGTGAACTTTGCGGCGATGGCGGTCATGTCCGGTGCGCACGACATCGTCATCGGTGGAGGCACCGAATCGATGACTCGGGTCGAGATGGGCTCGGACATGCTGTATCGGGGCGAGCTGAAGCCTCCTTCAGAGAAGCTGACCTGGCGCTACACGTTTATTCAGCAAGGAGTCTCTGCTGAGTTGGTCGCCAAGAAGTACGGCGTGGGACGGACTCAACTGGACGAGTTCGCGTTGGACAGCCACCGCAAGGCAGGCGAGGCGCAGGACAAGGGCCTCTTCGAGGCCGAGATTGTGTCGGTGGACACCATTGATGAAGAGGGCAACAACGTCACGATCAGCGCCGACGAGGGCATCCGAAGAGGTGGCTCTGTGGAGAAGCTCGCTGAGCTCCGCACCCCATTTCTGGAGGACGGTGTGATCACCGCAGCCTCGTCGTCCCAAATCAGTGATGGCGCCTCGGCCTTGCTGATCGCCAACGAAGACGCCGTGAAGCGTCATGGGCTGAAGCCTCGCGCCAAGATTCGTTCCATGGCTGTCGCCGGTGTGGACCCGACGATCATGCTCACGGGACCGATGCCGGCCACCCGCAAGGCTCTCGACAAGGCTGGGATGACTCTCGGCGATGTGGACTGTTTCGAGGTCAACGAGGCGTTTGCCAGCGTGGTGCTCGCCTGGGCGAAGGACCTGGATGCTGACTTGGGCAAGGTCAATCTGTATGGCGGCGCTTGCGCGCTCGGTCACCCGCTCGGAGCCAGCGGCGCCCGCCTGTTGACGACACTGCTCAATGCCCTGGAGCAGGAAGACAAGACCATTGGACTCAGCACGATGTGCATCGGGTTTGGGCAGGGTATCGCGACCGTCATCGAGCGCGTCTGAGGGCTCAAGTCGACCCCGACCCGGGCCCCGGGACTAGCCTCTGCCCATCCCATGGGTTGTTCAGATGCTGTGGACCTCGCAATGAAGGTCTACAGCTTCTCCACGATCACTCCGGAGAACCACAACATCTGTTGGGGACACTGGTTGGGTCATGTCTTCTCGAAGTCCGGCTCTAGCACACAGCGTCCAGTTGACCCTCTGGGGCTTGGTGGCTGTCCTGGCTGGCTGTACGGGCTTCGCGGTGACCGAAGTCTCGGATGAAGAACACGTTGATTGGAACGACGGCGCGGCTGAAGACTTCGATCCGGACAGCCCCGATGAAGTCGAGCCTCTAGACAGCTCGGATGACTCCCAGGAGTCCGACGATTCGGATGCCGGTGGCGGGGGTGAGTCCGATGGTCCTGATGATTCTGAAGGTGCCGACGAATCGCAGGGCGACGACCAGGCCGATGACGATCAAGGAGGAGATGAATCGGACCCGTGGAGCGACCCCGACGAGTCCGACGACCCCGACGAGTCCGATGACCCCGACGAGTCCGATGACCCCGACGAGCCCGATGACCCCGACG
>PBPL01000243.1 GCA_002724675.1 Deltaproteobacteria bacterium
CTTGATGCTGTAGGACGACGACGGCAGCGCGAAGTGCTGCTTGGTGAACTGGCACTGATCGATCATGGAGTCGCGCAGGTGCCGATAGCCCGCCTCGTTGCCCCCATGGGCCCGCCACAGAGACCGGGCAAAGCCACGCTCGTAGTTGGACCACACCCAGACGACCGCCTGCTCATCACGAGCCAGATAGTCCAGAAAGTCCCGCCACGCCTCACCTTCCTGTGCGGGGTCTCGGGCAACAAACTGGTGCTCTTCCCGCACGTCACCGGCCACGCGGATCACACCATGCAGATAGGTACAGCCCTCGTAGGTCTCGATGTCGTAGTAGTGAACGGGGACTCCCGACGGAAAGGTCGCAGGCTTCTTGAGCACGGGCCCCCCGGTGAGCCAGGCGCGCGCGCCCATCCAGTGATTGCGTGCTGCCTGTTTCTTGATGCCCGCTGCGCGGGCTACAGCCTGCGGCGTGCTGCCGGCCACGTCCCGCCACGAGGCGAGGCCGGCCTCCCTCAGGCGACGGGCGATCTCGCTGGTGACACCGGCGATGAGACAGACGCTCTCGTCCCGATGCCAGCCCTCCCTGCAGTGAGCGGTCCACGCGCAGGTGGCGCACTCGCCACAGCGAAGCCCCGTGGTCTCGAGCGTCCCGGCAGCGATCGACGCCATGCGCTCAACCAGCCCATCGAACACCCCGCGATCCGACCTCAAGTCCACATCGGCCACTTCCTGGGTGCTGAGCCAGATAGCGCCCTGATCCGGGAGGTAGCCGAGGATGGGCTCCAGAAAGAGGGCATACGTGCACAGCTGGAAACGGTCCTTGATGGACACCCGCTTGTGAGACTTCACGTCCACGGGACGATAGCTGTGGTCACCCAGCGACGACGGCCTCTCGATGCGCTGGAGCAGGTCGGGCAGGCCCGCACCCCGCTCGTGCACCAGCACACCTTGATAAATCCACTCGGGGCCCTGCTCCATCAACTCGATGGTCGCCCGATAGCCGGCCTCCCAATCCTCACCATCCCACTGGGGCTCGATCGCCTGGGGAATCGTCGCGAGCACATCCCGCTCGAACTGGAGGCCCCGCTCCCACAGCTTCTTCAGCCCTTCGTCGGCCGGCACCTTGAGGGTCGCGTCTCCGTGACAGTCCAAAAACCACGTGTGCAGGCAGCGCCTGGCCTTGGCGACTGCGGTGGGACTGAGTCGTCGGGGAGCCACTCGGTCTTCCTACCACTCACCCGTACTGGGCATGGAGGCCCAGGGCTCCACAAGCGGCAAGGCGTCCCCTCGCTGCAGCAGCTCCACCGAGATCTGATCGGGCGAGCGGATGAAGGCCATCCGACCATCGCGCGGCGGCCGAAGGATCGTGACGCCAGCGTCCTGCAGCCGGGAACAGGTGGCGTAGATGTCATCGACCTCGTAGGCCAGGTGACCGAAGTTGCGACCGACGCTGTAGGTGTCCTGCTCGTCCCAGTTGTGGGTGAGCTCGATCTCGGGTTCCCCCTCCGCCGTGGCAAGGAAGACGAGCGTAAAGCGACCGCGCTCGCTATCGCGGCGACGGGTCTCGACCATACCGAGCAGATCGCAGAAAAAATGGAGCGCAGCGTCTAGGTCGTAAACGCGGATCATGGTGTGCAAGTACTTCATGGCGGCGGATTATGGCCCAGAGTTGCGCTGGCTTCAGCAGGGTTCGGTCGGTTCGGTGATCCCCTCCATGACGACATTGCTACACTTCCTGCCCGATGCAACCTGGAACCGACCAGCCCGCGGCCTCCACCACCGGCGATTCCAACGCCCAGTCGACCCCTGCTGGGGAGCGCCCTCAAGCAGCAGCGACTCCAGCCACGGACCAGGGTCCCGTGGGAGAGGGGACCGAGCGAAAGCGAAAGCGGAGGCGTCGACGACGCGGACGAAAGGGTCGCGGCGAGGGACCCCACAAGAAGGGCCAAGGCAGCCGACAGGCCCCCGAGCCCGAGGTCACGCTGCAGCCGAGTCTCCTGGACCAGTCGTTGCCGCCGGATCACCCGCTCAGCGAGGCCGAGGTAGCCGAGATGCAGCGGCACTTGAAGTTCATCAACGTGCACCGCAACGCGCTCCGGCTGCGACTCAACGCGGCCGAAGACCTGCTCGTCAACGGAGCTCGTCCACCGGAACACCGCGGGCGCTGCATGCACCTGCTGTCCAAGATCGACTTGGCCTGCGTGGAGAAGAGCCTGGAGCGAGTGCCCGATGCGCGGGCCCGCACACGGCTGCTTGCAGGGGTGGTGCGTTTCTCCACCGACCTCGGCGTGCTGCTGCTCTACTTGGAGTCCTTGGTGGACGCGGCATCGCGAAGAGACGCCGCCGCCGCGTTCTCGCTCGCCGTCACCCGCATGGACTTCGCCTCGGTGAGCACGGCTCGCATGGAGCGCATCCTCCAGCTGATCTCCGACTCCTTCACCGAGGAACACGAGCTTGCGCAGGTGGTGTTCGGCCTGCTCCATTCCCGGAGCTTCCGGAACGCTCTAGATGCTGCCGATGAGCGCCTGTCCTACGCGCTGCGCGGTCACTTCACCGCGCTCCTAGCCGTGCACGAGGTGATCATCGAAGGGAAGCCCAGCCGGTTCCCGCGAGCGCTGCTGGCCCACGGAGTCCTATCGCTCTTGTCTGCACCCGAGGACTCGCTGCGGGCCCTACCCGAGCCCATACGCGTTCGACTCCTCGAGGTCGCCCTAGGCGGAGGAGTGGAGGCCGAAGTTGGCGACCGGGCCGCGGGGGCCATGCTCGACAGCCTCCCCAAAGCCGGTGACGACTACGCCCGCCTGGCCCTAGCCAGAAGCCGCAGTCTGATCGAGCGAGGGCTCGACAAGCGAGCCAAGTGGCAGTTGAAGCAGATTCGGGCTGCGCACCCCAAGTCACGTGAAGTCCGCGGACTACTCGACATTCTAGACGCACCGCGGCTAGGCCCCTTCGCTCTCGTCTGGCCCGAGCGAAAGGGTCGAGAGTCCAAGCCGTCCAGGGCCAAAGAGGGCTGGGTGCGGGCATTCGCAATCCACGAGCAGAGCCGGGTGTGGCTCCGAGTGGGCAATGCGAACGACGTCTCAGCCTTTGAGTCGGCCTCAGCCATTCACGGCAAGCTCATCCTCGGTGGTCTGGCTCCCCTGGTGGCAGCAGGCACCGGCAAGGGGAAGGTCCCCTACAGCGCCGTAGCGGCTACGGGCCAACCCATCTCGGGTCGAGGCTCCCTAGGGGAAGCGTCCCTGCAACGCCTGGCTGCCATCACCCTGCAAGCACTCCAGGTGCTCGGCGGCCTTGCCTCAGCCGGTCACGCAGTGCCCGATCTCGCGCCGCAGCGGTTCTTGTTGGTGAAGGGCCCCCGCCCCACGCTGCTGCTGGCCGACCTGACCGGGGTCCAGACCCTGGGCATCGATGCAGCGCACGAAGCGCACGAGAAGTTGGTGGTGCCTTGGGTACAGGATCTTCTACGGGACGTGGAAGCGGAGCTCCCGGAGGCGTTGCGGACCGTTCTGGCGCACGAGTCGCCATCGCTGGTAGAGCTCGCGAAGCTGCTCAGCCTCGAAGCTTAGACGCTCTCAGTCGTCGTTGCGGAAGGTCAGCGGAATCTTCAAGAGGGCAAAGTCCCCGTCGGTAGGGCTGGGGAAGCGAACCTTGGTCATTCGCTGGAGAAGGCATTGCTCCATCCTCTGGTTGTCCAAGGTGGACGAGTACAGCTCGGTGGCCGTGACTGCCCCATAGCTGCCCACGAGAACACGCAAGACCACCCGGCCCTCCAAGTCGGGATTCTTGGAGCGTTCTCGCTCGTAGCAAGGACGAAAGTCGTACATGCTGCGACGGATCAGGTTCTTGATCGCCCCCCCGGGGATCGTGCCCCTGGTCAAGCCCGTGGTGTCGAACGCCGAACCTGATGCAGGCTCCGGAGGGCTCGAGGACGAGGCTTCACGAGCCGACGAACGAGAGGATCGGCGACCCGGCGGAGGTTCAGCGACGACAACGTCCAGTGCCTCCCCATTCTGCTCGCTCTCGGCGCTCGGAGCCGACGAGGGAGCAGAGTCGGAAGTTGGTGCCGGGGCGGGGGCCGGGGTGGGTGCGGGAGCGGCAGCAGCCCGCTCTCTCGACCTGGCCTTTGCCTTACCGGAAGAACCGTCCATCGACTCAACCGAGCGCTCCCCCGAAGCTTCAGCGCTAGCGGCAGGGCCACTACGCGGGCTCTCCGCGCTTTCCTGGGAGCCCGTCTCGGTATCGGTGGACGCTGTATCCAACGAACCGTCCAGAGCTTTGCTAGCAGCTTCGTCTCCTAACGATTCCTCGCCAAGCTGAGCACCGCCTGCAAGCTCGGGACCCGGGCCGGTTTCCTCCTCGAGCTTCGCCCTCGCGGCCGCGAGAGCGGCGCTCAGTCCAGCGTCCCCCGGACTCTCTAGCAGGCCCTCATCCGCCGGACATGCAGCCCATTGCTCGCTGGTGGTCGCCGCTCCCCGACACGCCAGCGCTTCACGAAGGTCGACGCGAAAGTCTCGGAAATAGATGAGGCACTCTTCCGCCAGCATCTCAGTCGGCTCAGGGGCGCCCGGAGACAGGTCGGGTGCATTGAAGACAGCTGCGCGACAGTCAGCCTCGATGCGGTCTGACTCCGATGGCCACAGATAGGCAACCAGCCCGAGACCACCGACCACCACGAGGGAGCCCAAGACGATGCAAGCAGCAAACACGCCCAGCGCAATCCCAACCCAGGATCTGGAACCCCTGGTCTCGAGCGGCTGCTTAGAAGCCATGAAAGCTCTCCCCCTGCGAGCCTTGCCTGGAGAAGAAGCAGCATGCGTGCGCAACGCCAGACCAGTCAGGCCTCGGTACGCCACACACTGTCCCCACAATCGCGCGAATGTCCGACTCCTCTCCAGGGCGGAAGTGTAGCGGCACAAGGAGTTTCCGCTCTACCCCAAATGAGACGCTACAGTAGTAGTAGCAATTCAGTCTTGGGGAGAAGACATGAGCACACCGCATCGTCTCCAACTAATCCTGCTTGCCTTGCTGATCGGAGTCCTGCCCGCGTGTGACCTAGTGTCAGACCTGGCGCAGGACGACGACGACAGCGCAGAGTCCGAGGACAACAGCTCGGGCGACGACGACACAGCCGACGGTGACGACGACGATGACGACGACACAGCCGACGACGACGACGACGACGACGACGACGACGACGACGACTCCACCGATGACGACGACTCGGCTGGCGATGACGATGACTCGGGGGATGACGACGACGACTCGGGGGATGACGACGACGACTCGGGGGATGACGACTCGAGTGATGACGGCGACGACGATGACTCCTCAGGCGACGACGACGACGATGACTCCGCAGGCGACGACGATGACTCCGCAGGCGAGGACGATGACGACGACACCGCCGATGACGACGACTCAGGGGATGACGACGACACCACCGATGACGACGACACCACCGATGACGACGACACCACCGATGACGACGACACCACCGATGACGACGACA
>PBPL01000244.1 GCA_002724675.1 Deltaproteobacteria bacterium
ATCGCCCGTCCAGCCCGGCAGACTCTCGTACACCGGCCGCACCTCTTCCAGACCACCCAGCCGAGCCGGCACCGTGTCCAGCACCTCGCCCGCCAGCCGATAGCCCGTGCAGATCTTCACCGTGTCGACACCGGCCAGCACGTCCAGCTTCGTGATCGCAATGCTCGTCAAGCCGCTGACCCGCACCGCGTGCTTCAGGGCCACCATGTCCAGCCAGCCGCAGCGCCGAGGACGACCCGTCGTGGCGCCGAACTCCCCGCCCTTGGCTCGCAGCTGCTCTCCCACCTCACCGGTCAGCTCCGTGGGGAACGGGCCCGAGCCCACCCGCGTCGTGTAGGCCTTGCTGATGCCCAGCACCGCATCGATGAACGTCGGCCCCACGCCCGCACCCGTGCAGGCTCCACCCGCTACCGCGTTGGACGAGGTCACAAAGGGGTAGGTGCCGTGGTCGATGTCCAGCAGCGCACCCTGCGCACCCTCGAACAAGATCCGGCGGCGCTGCGCCGCCGCGTCGTGCAAGAGCTTCGCCGTGTCCGTCACGTACGGAGCCAAGCGCCGAGCACAAGCGGTGTACTCGTCCAGGATGGGCTGCAGCTCCAGCGGCTCGCCCCCCAGGGCCTCGAGCCGAGCGTTGGCCATCTCGAGATTGGCCGCCAGCAAGTCCGGGAAGATGCTCTCGTCGATGAAGTCGGCCATGCGGATGCCCATCCGCGACGCCTTGTGCTCGTACGTGGGCCCAATGCCTCGCCGGGTCGTGCCGATCTTGGACCCCTTGCGCGTGTCCTCGCGCAGACCGTCCAGGGCCTTGTGGTAGGGCAGGATCAGGTGCGCCCGCTCTGAGATGCGCAGCAGCGAGTCATCCTGCAAGAAGCCCCGCTCCTTGAGTGGATCGATCTCGGCCAGCAGCACCACCGGATCGATGACCACGCCATTGCCGATGACACAGATCTTGCCCTGGTGCAGCACGCCTGAGGGGATCAGGTGCAAGACCGTCTTCTCGCCCCGCACCACCAGCGTGTGCCCAGCGTTGTTGCCCCCCTGGAACCGGACCACCAGATCGGCCCGCTCCGTCAGGAGATCCACCAGCTTGCCCTTGCCTTCGTCGCCCCACTGGGCGCCCACAATCACAATATTGGCCATCAGCCATTCCCCGCTTCTGCTGCCACCAGCGCCGACGCCGGCGCACCGGGCTCAGCTGCCGCATCCAACACTTCCGGATTGACCACACCCTCGCACGAGCCGTGCAAGAAGAAGTCTCGAACCTGCTCCGCCAACGTCACAGCCACGTTGATCTGCGCCTCGAACGTCGCAGCCACCAGGTGAGGCGTCGCCACCACCTCCGCCATGCTGATCAGCGGATTGCCCACCGGCGGCTCCTCGTCCCAGATGTCCAGCGCGGCGCCCGCCACCTTGCCCGAACGGATCGCCCGAACCAGCGCCCCCTCGTCGATGACGCTGCCCCGCGAACAATTGACGATGCGCACCCGGTCTTTCATCTGCTCAAAAGCCGCGTCGCCGATGAGACCCCGCGTGCGCTCCGATGCCGACACGTGAAGCGAGATGAAGTCCGACGTACGCAGCACCTCATCCCAAGTCACACTGCGAGCACCCAGGGCCGCCACGTCTGAAGCAGGCACCCCCGGGTCGTGCACCACCACGTGCATCTGCAGAGCCAGGGCCCGCTGGACCACATTGCGCCCCACCGCACCCATGCCAATGACCCCCAGGGTCTTGCCCGTCAGCTCGACCCCCCGATGCCGGCGCTTGTCCCAGCGGCCAGCGCGCATGGATGCATCCGCTTGGGGGATGCGGCGAGCCAACGAAAACAGCAAGCCGATGGCGAACTCGGCGGCCGAGATCTCGTTGCCCAGTGAGCTGTGCATGACAACCACACCGCTGCGAGTCGCCGCTTCGATGTCGATCGTGTCCAGCGTGTAGCCCGCCCGACCCACCAAGCGCAGTCGGCTCGAGGCAGCCAGCAACTCATCAGTCACCCGCGTGCGCGAGCGCACGAGCAAGGCGTCCACCTCGGGGACCAGGGCCAGCAGCTCATCGGCGCTGAGCCCCGCGCGTCGGAGCACCTCGAACCCTTCCTGGCGCAACACATCCAGACCGACCTCGGACAGGTCGTCGCAGACGAGAATGCGGGGGTGGGACGAAGGCGACTGCACGTTCACGGGACGCTTGGTACCAGCGCAGAGGGATCCACGCAAGGCAGCGGGAGCATCCGATGGTGCGGTCGAAGAGGGGCTAAGGCGGGCCTACAGAGAGCAGCACAACGGGCCTCGACGACGAGCCCCCAACATCAACGGAATTCGATGATCTCGTTGACGAGGAAAAAGTGCAGCGATGACAGCACTCGGAACCGGTCAAACGTGCCCAAGATCATCAGCAACTCTTCCACCGTGATCTCGCCGTCAATCTGGCTGATCAGGAAGCCACCCACAGGGTCGAGGCTGAGCTCCAAGATGGACGAGTCCGTGGCCCGCAAGTACGGGACCCGATCCAGGGGCTGGAGTTCTTCCAGATACTGGTCTTCGAGACGCTTGCGGAGCTCCTCGGCGATTTGGATTGCTTCGGCATGGTCCGGATCCCGCCGGAGCGCTTCCTCGCAATTCTTGAGCGCCAGCTCCAAGTCCCCGGACTCTTCCTTGTCCCGAGCATCGCGCACCAGGATGTCCACATCGGCCACGACAGGCTCGACCTCCAGGTCCCCCGTCTCGGCTGGGTCCTCGACTCGCTCCGGTGGCGCCGTAAACGGCGACGCCATGGACTCCGTGGAACGATCGACCGTACTGACGCCCACATCTTCGTGGGACAGTGTGGCTCCCCCCACCGTGTCATCAGCCGGCGAGCTGGGAGGCAGAGCGCCCACGCTCTGCAGGTAGTCCAGCGCCCGCGCATCGCCGGGCTCCTGCTCCAGCGCCTGCTGCCAGAGCTGAATGGCCTGATCGCGCTCGCCCAGGGCGTAGCGGATCAGCCCCGAGTCCAGGAGCGTGACGACCGAGTCGCCCTGCTTGTCTACTGAATCCGCCATCAGGGACACGTGCCCTACTGATTCGCAATGGAGTTGAGGGACTCGTTGGCTTCAGACAGCTTCCCGTGCACAGCCTTGAGCTGGGCCTGATCCCGGGTGTTCATGGCCGCCTTGGCCTCTGCCAGGACATCCATAATGGCGTGCAACTCATCACTGGTGATCACCGCCTCGGCAGACGGCAAGAGCTCGAGGACCTTCTGGTGAACCTTCTCCACCTCGTAGAACAACTCCTGGGTGGAGTCGTCCTGCTTCTGGTTGATCTCGTATTCCTCGCGCTCGCCGATCATCCGGTTCAAGTCCGCATCGGATAGGCCGCCGCTGACCGCCACTGTGATGGACTGCTCCTTGCCCGTGTCCTTGTCCTTGGCGCGCACCGCGACGATGCCGTCGGCGTCGATCTCGAAGGTGACCTCGATGTCCGGCACCCCCTTGGGAGCGGGGCGAATGCCCGACAACAAAAACTCGCCCAACAGCTTGTTGTCGGCCGCCTGCTCCGACTCACCCTGCAGCACGATGATCTTCACCGCCGACTGGTTCTCGTGCACTGTCGTGAACGAGTGCTTCTTCTGGGTGGGAATGGTGGTGTTCTTGGGGATGAGGCGAGAGACCCGGCCACCAGCAGTCGCAATGCCCAACGACATGGGGGTGACGTCCAGAAGCAGCATGTCGCTGGTCTCGTCCACCAGCGCTTGGCCCTGCACGGCCGCACCCAGAGCCACGATCTCGTCGGGGTTGCTGCCCCTGCTGAAGGGCTTCTGGAACAACGTCTCCACCGCCTGCTGCACCATGGGTGTGCGGGTCTGACCGCCCACCAGGATGACCTCGTGCACGTCCTCGGTCGTCATGTTCGCTTCGTCGACCGTGTTCTTGACGATGTCGATGCACCGGTCGACCAAATCCCCCACCAACTCTTCGAAGCGCCCGCGGCTCAAGCTCTGCTGAAGGTGAATGGGCTGGGCGTCCTTGGTGGCAATGAACGGCAAGGTCACCTCGACGGTGCGCTTGAACGAAAGCTCGCACTTGGCGTTCTCAGAGGCCTCTCGTAGGCGCTGCAGCGCCACACGGTCCTCGCGCAGGTCCATCCCGTGCTGAGCCATGAACGACTCCGCCAGATAGTCGATGACGCGATTGTCGAAGTCGGCACCGCCTAGGAACGTGTCACCGCTCGTGGAGACAACCTCGAACACACCCTCGGAAGCCGACAAGACGGAGACGTCAAACGTACCGCCACCCAGGTCGAACACCGTCAGGTTCCGGTTGCCCCCCTTGGAAGCCCCATAAGCCAGCGCCGCCGCAGTCGGCTCGTTGATGATGCGAATGACATCCAGGCCGGCGATCTGCCCGGCCTGTTTGGTCGCCGTGCGCTGAGCATCGTTGAAATAAGCCGGCACCGTCACGACCGTCTTGGTGACGTCCTCGCCCAGATAGTCGGACGCGATCTTCTTCATCTCCATGAGGATGAAGGCCGACACCTCTTGAACGGTGAAGTCCCGACCACCCGCAGAGACGCCGCACTGGCCGTCTTCAGCCGGCTTGATCTCATAAGGCACAGACGCCTTGGTCTTCTGGACTTCTGGGCTATCGAACTGGCGCCCGATCAGGCGCTTGACGCTGAAGATGGTGTTCTGCGCATTGGTAACAGCCTGCCGCTTGGCAATGTGTCCCACCAGTCGCTTCCCGTTGTCCGCAAAGGCAACGATGGACGGCGTGGTCTGATACCCACCTCTGTTGGGCACCACAACTGGGCCAGTGTTCTCATACACAGCAACGCAGGAATTCGTTGTGCCGAGATCGATCCCTATGACCTTGTCCATTGGCTCTCCGTAGGGCCGGTTCCCAGGACCGGCTCCTCCTCCCCTACCGTCTCTGCTACTTCAGACGCCTCAGTGCCTTCGACGCCGTCGAATTCTTCGGATCGAGATGAAGTACACGCTCAAACGCTCGAACTGCATTGCTAGGCATCGCCATCTCCGCATAGGCGTTGGCAAGATCCAGGGTGTACTCGACACTCCTGGGCTCCGCTTCCACCGCCTTCTTCAACAACTCCAACCCAACACGCTGCTGGAGCGTATTCATGGTGATTAGCTTACCAAACTCGTTGTAGTACTTCCCACGAGTGGGCTTGCAGTCGACCGCCTGCTGAAAAAACTGGGCTGCACGCTTGGTGTCTTCAGCCAGCAGAGCTTCCTGCCCCTTGGTGTAGAAGTCTTCGGCCTTGGTGTTCCTGTGTTGTGACTGCGCCTGCTTGAAGAGGCGCTTGGCCTCTTTGTTGCGCGTGTCCAGGGTGCCCGCTAGCTGGAAGTTGCTGGCGGCATCGGCAAAGCGCTTCTGCTCCATGGCCAGCCGCCCCTCTTCCATGTGCTTGCGGGCCTTCGCGATGCGGTCAGCCAGCTGGCCCTGCAGCTTCTGAATGAAGACAGGCGGGGGGCCCTTTTTCTTGGGCGCAGGCTTGCCGCTGGCCTCGTTGGCCTTGCGGCTGGCCCGTCGCTTGCGCAAGGCGTCCGGCACGAAGTCGACCGTCGCCGACGCCTCACTGCTGTGGCTCGCCTCGCTGCGGTCCTTGCCGTAGACCTTGGCGTCGTAATCGCGCCGGGAGGAGTCATCACTCAGGGTGCGATAAGCGTCCGAGATCAGGTTGAAAATGAGCTCGAGCTTCTCTTTGTACGGCCCAATCTCTTTTCGATAGAACTTGTCCGGGTGATATTCCTTGCTCAGCCGGTAGTACGACCGCTTGATGGCCCGGGCATCCGCATGCCGGGGCACCAGCAAGATCTCGTAGTAGTTCTTGCTCTCGATGCCTTGGAAAGCCACATCGATCGCCGAGCGCTGATCCGCCCGCAGCTCGATGCCGTCATCGATGCTCTCCCCCTCGCCGCTGGAGTCCGCAGGAGCGCCCTCGTCAGCGCCGGGGGCATCGGACTCGCCCTGCAACGCCTGCTCGAATGCCGCCGGGCCCGAATCGTCCCCGCCACCCTCTCCGTCGGTGTCGCCAAAATCGAACTCTTCGGCGAAGCCCTCGTCGTCCTCGGAGTCGACCTGAAAATCGAACTCTTCGTCGTCGCCGTCGTCGTCGTCG
>PBPL01000245.1 GCA_002724675.1 Deltaproteobacteria bacterium
ATCGGTGGGCCCAAGCTGCCTGTCCTTTATTACGTGCCCGATGTGTTCGCTGCGCATGTCTTGGGCGGCTACCCCACAGTCGATGACATTCCCATTGCCTTAGGCATCGAGGACCTGCAGATCCAAGCCTGCGAGCCCGGCTTGGGTACAGACTGTGATCTAGCAGCCAGCTGGCACTATGCCTATGACCCGAGCAGCAGCACGGTTTCATGGGCCAACTTAGGGGGTGTTCGCATCATGCTGACGGCGAGGACGCTCCGCACGGATGAGAAGAATGCGACGGTCTCCAAGTCCATTGATCTGGATGCATCCGATACTTTCATTCCAACGAGCGGTTTGGACGGCTACCATCGACGAGTAGCACGGACAGAGGTCGCTATCCGCAACGCAGCAGGTAGCTGGCAGCTGGCCAAGGGCAACTGGTAGGACGGCCGATGGGACGGATCCAGCCGAAACGGCATGCTGGAGGCCAGCGAGGCTTTGCCTTGATCCTGGTCATGGTGGCGTTGGTGACGCTCACGATCCTCGGCGTGACCGCCATTACTGCAGCGCAGCTGGACATGAAGATCACCCAGAACATGCGTCACCACAAGCAACTGCAGTATGGAGCTCTGACAGGGATTGACCATGTCCGCGACCTGGCCGAGGACCAGGATGTGGACTTGATCGAGGTCTATACCGATGCGGCAGGACGCGCGAACAACTGCATTCCCAACTGGATTCACCCCACCGAGAGTGCGGCGGTCGATCTGCCGACCGTGATCGAGGCCAACGGGTTCACTTTGGCCAATTACCAGGTGGATATCTGCCAGGCTGTCTGCAATCAGCCGCCGGCGGGCACAGGCGTCGAGAGTGTCTCGTACGTTTTGGACGTTGTCTCCAATGGGGTCATGACCGACGCGACTGCTAACGCCCGAATGGGTGGGTTCCTGTTTGGACGCACCAGCCAGGTGAGGACGTGTAATGGTTTGCTCTGAGCGCTCACTAGCCATCGGTCTGTCGATGGTGCTCGTGTGCCTCTGCCTGGCGCCGGGGCGTTCTGTTGCTCAGGAGCCCCTGCCGGCTGTGCTGCCGACCGTGCTCTTCCTGGTGGAAGACAGCGCTCGGATGGGCGCTGTCTGGGATGGAGACTCGACGCTGTCGACGACGACCAGTCGCTGGACCTACACCAAGAACGCGATCATTCGGGTCATGAAGGCGGCTCCCGTCGGGTTTACCTTCGGTGTGGCCCTCTCTGCAGATGGTGCTGGCAGCGAGGGTGGAATTGGCTTCGAGCCGCTGGCGTATCCCGGGATGACGCAGTCGTCGATGATCAATCAACTCAACGACTACGTGCCGAGCACGAACACAGACCGAAGGCTTGCTGAGTCCTACACCAAGGTTCTCGAGAGTTGGGCCTCACTGTCTCACAACACCGTGTCTAGCTGGCAGGCGGGACCCTTCCAGTACAGTTGCTCCAACCTGGTCGTCATTGTCATCGGATCAGATGTCGGACTCAATGACGACAACCCCAGCTCCGGTTTCTTCACCACAGCACCACCAGCCGATGTCCTCTGCGATGATGCTGGTGGCTTAGAGGCTTGCTTTCACGACAATGTGGCCCACTACGCCTACACCAGCTTCTCGGCTCCGGTAGCTGGCACGGGCGCGATCAAGACGCACTCGATCCTCGTCGACTCCAACTCGTCGACGATTTCGGATGCGACGGTTGCCGGGAACCTGTTCCAGGGCATGGCCAATCAGGGGCAAGGCCTCTACTACACGGCGAGCAGCCCAGGCGGCATCGGGACCGCGATCTGGGGCATTCTGAACGACAGCTTCTCTGGGGTGTACAGCAATGCAGCTGTGTCGATGACTCCTCTGGGCGACAAGCTGTTTGCGTCCTACTTCGAGGTGCAGGGCGGCCACCCGCTGTTCAAGGGGCACCTTCTGGCCTGGAACATCGACAATGACCCCACGTCTGCCAACTACGGACAGATCGTTGCGGGCAGTGGGGCGTCCGGTGAGATCTGGGACGCAGGACAGTTGCTCGCTTCCCGCATGGCCAACGCCTCAGAGAACAACCAGTTCGAGTCCCTGGGCAGCTGGAACACCAATCTGCAGCGAACGGGCTACACCTCTAGGGAGAGTCAGGACTTTGATTCGGAGCTGTTGCCCTTTGACGCGGCGAGGCTCTCGGCAGGGTCGGACCTGACCGAGCTTCTGGTGGACGAACATCCTCAAATCCCGCTGGATTCCAACCAGCAGTGTGAGACGTTGGTCACCGACTACGACTTCGACTGCGATGTCGACTATCACGACGCGCAGGTGCTCGTGGACTTTATTCGCGGCGTAAAGACGGCCCCGTTCTTCAGTACGGGCATCCCGCGTGGTCCATGGAAGATGGGTGACACGGGGCACTCTGTTGCTGTTGCGGCGCCAGCGACGCTCTCTGCCATCGCCACGGAGCCTCACTTCATCGCCTACAAAGACAAGCTCGCTTCCCTTCCATCGATGGTCTACGTCTCCTCCAACGCAGGCATGTTGCACGCGTTCAACCTGGACGTCTCGGGCCATGAAGGTGGCGAGTTTTGGTTCTACATTCCGCGCAGTAAGGCGAGTCGTGATCCGGAAAACAGTTCTGTTCGGGAGTTCGATGACTTTCAGATTGATGACCTGATGCGCACCGGTCAGGTGAGTGTCAACGACGGTCGGATTGTCCTGGAACACGTCTGGTTGGATGGCTACAAGTCCACGCTCAGTGGCTGTAGTGGCCCCAGCTTCAGTGCATCCGACAAGGACGGCACGATCTCTCCCGATGGCTGTGAGTGGCATCGCGTCGTCGTCTGGTCTGGTGGTTTCGGAGCGCGCCATGTGTATGCGCTCGATGTGACGAACCCCTACCAGCCTCGATTCCTGTGGGAACGCACCGACAACAGTGCCATCAGTGCACTGGGTAAGGGACGGGCTGTGGGTAGTCCTGGCGTGTCGGCCTTCTTTGATGTGAGCGGCACCCTCGCACAGAAGCGATGGCTTGCTGTTTGGGGATCGGGCTCTCAGGGGCCGGGGGTCAGCGTGGACAGTGCGAAGACGGAGTACGCACACGCGGCCATCTACATTCACGACATGGACTCGACGACCTCGAGGACCCCCACCGATTACCCCCAGCAAGGCTTCGCAGTGGCGCATCCGGCCTTGTCCAATCAGGACAGCGATTCGTTCGAGGAGTACGTGCCACCTGAGTACGGGCTGTTCGGTGAGCCGGCTCTGACAGATCTCGATGGGGATGGCTCGGTCGATGTGGCATTCATCGGGGACTCCATGGGCTACGTCTTCAAGGTGAAGTTCCGGGAGACCAACCCCGGTTCGCCGCAGTTCTGCACATTTGCCACCCCAGACACCAACGACGACTCGAAGCACATGTACTACAAGCCGGCGACCTTCTTCAGCCAGGCCGGCGAGTTGCTCGTGTATTACGCCAGTGGCAGCCCGTTCACGATCTACGACACCTCCAACGGTGGGCTCTATGTGCGTAAGGATCCAGAGCCTTTTGGTTGTGAGCCGTCAGTCGCTGCGCCGTGTGCGGCCACGGCTTCGTTGTTCAATAGCAATGGTTTTTACCGCTTCACTGGCGTGGGCGAGAAGCTCGTGGGCAATCCCACAGTGGTGTTTGGCCGCCTGTTCTTCGCCACCCATATTCCTGGCTCGGATCCCTGTGTTCTGGGGGACAGCCGCATCTACGGGCTGGACGTGGAGACTTGTGGTGGTGGCATCTTCGATGTGACCACGGACAGCTATACGGTGACGGACAATCTCTATACCGAGACCAGCGGTCTGATCTCCGAGCCCGTCTTCTCCAACGGTCAGATGTATGCACTAAACATTCAGGGCAGTGGCATCAACCAGAACAGCGTGATCGACAACTTCCAGGTGACGCCCAACAACGTTGCCGACTTCGTCTATTCGTCCTGGCGTCACGTCTACTGAGCCTTTAGGCCTTCCACTCCGCTCTCAGCCAGTTGCTCCAGATTGAATCGGGCAGCATGGTTGTCTGGCTGCAACTCCAACACCCGCTCCCAAGCCTGGCGAGCACGAGTGTAGCGGCCTTGGTCTGCGGTGATGTTCCCCAGCAGGACGAGGGCGTCGATGAGATCGGGACAGGCCAGGATGGCTTCTTGGACCTGTTCCAGTGCGGTGGTTGATTGGCCAAGCTCAACGAGGATGTGCGCGCGCCAACTTCGGTAGTTGCAGCTGTCTTGCAGGAGCAGCGCCCGATCAATCTGGGTGAGGGCCCGGTCGTACTCGCCCAGCCGGAAATACACCTCAGCCAGGCCGCCGAGACCCTGGGAGCGTCGAGGCTCCAGGGCTACCGAACGTTGGAAGAGGACCCGGGAGCGAGCGAGGCGGTTGGCGATGTTCGTGTCGCTTCCATCCGCCAGGAGCATGTGCACGTAGCCCAGATTGACTAACAGATCGTAGCTGCCGGGGTGCTGTTTCTCGGCGGTCTCCAGCAGCTCGATGGCTTTGGCGGGTTGCTCTTCGCGCAGCCGCAGATCGGCCAGTCCCAGCGCTGCTCCCAGGCTTTGCGGCTCCACCTCTAGGGCTTGCTGATAGTGCTTCTCTGCGTCGGCAAGTTGTCCTAGGAGCCGGTAGGTGTCCGCGAGCTTGACCTGAGCCTCCACATCACGGGCGGAGAACGATGCGGCCATCAAGTATTCGGCATTGGCCTGTTGTAGGAGTCCACGTGCTCTGAGGGCGTCGCCACGACGTAGCCAAGGTGCGATGACGGGTCGCAGGTCGCGAGCAGGACTGGTCGATTCTCCAGAGAGCCTTGCGGCTGCGCTGAGAGCTTGTCCAGACTGTCCCGCTGACCAGTACCCGAGCATCTCCAGGTACGTACCGCGTGCGCGCCTCGCTTCCTCAAGCCGTTTTTGCAGCGGCCCCCTTCTCTCCAGGGGAACTCCCGAGAGATCGATGCTGTCTTCGATAGACAACTCAACGGCGCTGAGAGTTGCCAAGGGGACGTCTCTTCGCCCGCTTCGAGTCCGCCGTCCAGACCGAATGGCCATCGCAACCGAGTCCTGACCATGGACCACGGTGGTCAGAGACAGCAAGCCCTCGCGGCCGGTCACGAGGCGCTCAAGTACGTCGTCTGCATTGCTAAGCGCAGCCGCCTGGAGGTCTTCGCGGACGGGGTCTCTTCTCCAGCTGCGCAGCACAGCACCGGCGTCGACTGCAGTCTGCGTATTTTGAGCTTCCAGCAGGACGTGTTCTGCTCCACTGGGATCGAGCCAGAGCCTCAACGTGGGAAATTGCTCCGCCACTCGAGCCACAAAAGTACCCAACTCCTCTCCCGAGAGGAGGGCGAGGGGGAGTCGGAATACGGTCCTTCCCCCAGGAGCGAGTCGTTGGGCTACGGAAGCGACGCGCTGTGGGCTGTAAGCCACGGCTCCACCGGGCGTCCAAGGCGGGGGGAGGTCAACCAGAATGCATTCATAGCGAGTGTCGATCGGCCCACTGAGTGGGTCGACTCGAGCAAAGAGGACTGCCGGATCTGCAGCCACCTCTCGGTTCCAATGCCCGTTGTCACGAATCGCCTTCCGGAGGCGCGCGCTGGGCTCGTAGACCAGAATTCTCCCCGGTCCGCCGCGGCGAAGTGCATCGGCGATGGCGCCGGTCGTTGTGCCGTGCAGGAGGGTCGATAGGGCAGGGGTGCCGAGCAGGGTGGGTAGGTGGCCAAAGAAGTGGTCTGCTCCCAGGGTCTCAGTTCCACCACGAAGAGTCCGCCCGCGAGCCCACAGGCGTCGCTGAGGCCCGTCTCCGGCGAGGGCATAGCTCCCACCAGGGCCGGACTCCAAGACGCTGTCGGAGCCTCTGGCAGCTCTCGTGATCTCCCGCAGCTTCTCCGCACTGTGGTAGCTCCGATAGGGCTCATCGGCCCGCAACGCTCCCCCAGCAGTGGGTAGCGCTAGAGCGGCCATGGCCAGAAACGCCACAGTGGCTTGGCTACGGGGTAGGGTGGCCGTTGCTTCGGTGACAGTTCTCCTCACCGGGATGAGGGCGAGCAAAAGGGCTAGAACGCGGAGCGTGTGTTCGGGGCCAAGGGTGCTCGATCCCAGCATCCAGAGTAGGACCCCGACCGCCAGTCCGCGCGCTGTCCATGGGCCTGGAGGTTCGGTGCAGGCTGCGACGAGTGCGATGGCAAGGAAAGTCAGAGCGGACGGAGCGAAGGGCATGCCAGCTGGCAGTAGCGGCCAGGAGCCGAGTTCCGATGCGGCCGCGAGTAAGAGAGGCGTCCTGCCCAGTACTTCGCCGGCCAAGAGGAGCGCCAGTGGCAGAAGAAAGGCGGTGGAGCGACCTCGCCTGCGAACCAGTGCCGCGCAGCCAGCCCCTGCTGCTGCCCCCGCGACTGCTTCAGCGACCCAGCCGGGACTGGGCCCAAAGAAGGGTCCGACGGCCTGCAGGAGCACGGGAAAGGCTCCGCCAACAGCCAAGCCCAGCCCGAAGCCGGTGTGCACCGTATCGGTGACGTCGGGCGCTGCCTGTGGTTTGGGTGGTGTGGATGCGCCCCTGGTCCGCAGCGCGCCGAACAAAAGACAACTGGCTCCAATCCCGCCCACCAGCCCGGGAGGGACGATGGGCATCAACGCATGCAGGAACAAGGGGAGCGTCACTGCGATCGTGACCCATGTGGAGATGGAGCTGCCGATCAGTCCCCAGTCCATGGTTGGGCCCTCTCCGGAGCCGTGGTTAGGAGCCTTGGGGCCGATTAGATGAATTCCCAGGGCAGCCCCTGCGCTCAGGCTGGTGGCGGTCAATAGGCCAACCAGGGGCTGACCTGTGCTGCCCGCCGCGTATGCAACGATTGAGTCCAGTGCAGGCAGCCACAGCGCCACACCCCCGAGACCTACAGCGCAGCACACTGTGTGGAGCTTTCTGTTCGATTGAGGGGCGGCGTTGGGGAGTTTTAGGCCCCATCCCAGCCCGAGACCCATCAGCAGACCAGGAATTGTTAGGTGGTCCGGGGGCAGTCCCCAGGCCACGCCGAGGGCGGCGCACACTACCAGTGAAAACCCGACATCCCCGATGAGCCGAGTGAGCCGCGGGGCAAGCATTTGCAAAGGGTTCACGTCCGAACTGGGCTCAGTAGAGCGGGATCCCAGCACGTCCTTTACCGGCCATTACTGGCAGGAAATCCCGCAAGGCATGAACCACTATAGCCGACCATCGCGTGCCCTCGACCTTGACAAGGAGATCTTCCGTCGAGGAAAATCCTTAACTGTTCTACAAAGGGACTTCTGCCCTCTGTAGCCGGCTCCGTGGGAGGGCGAACCGCGGGGATTCTGGAAGCAAGAAGGGGGTTCGGGGGCCCTTCTTCGAAGAGGTTGATCGCTCAGGCGGGCTAGGGCTGCGGATGGGACTGAATCCCTTCGGACGCTCGAATAGTGCCATTGCCCTGGATATCGGCTCCTCCTTCATCAAGGTGCTCGAGCTGGAGGAGTCCAAGGGCAAGTGGTCGCTGACGAACTTCGGCATGAAGAAGCTGCCGCCAGAGGCCATCGTGGATGGCGCTCTGATGAACTCCAACATCATCGTGGACTCCATTCGCGAGCTGGTGACGAGCAACAAAATTCGCACAAAAGACGTGGTTGCCTCTGTTTCCGGTCACTCGGTGATCATCAAAAAGATCAATCTGCCGGTCATGACCCTCGACGAGCTGGAAGAGAACATTCAATGGGAGGCTGAGCAGTACATCCCGTTTGACATCAATGACGTCAACATCGATGTGCAGATCCTCGATCCCGCTGGTGATGATGCGGGCCAGATGGAGGTGCTTCTGGTTGCGGCCAAGAAGGACATGATCAACGACTACACCGCCATTGTTCAGGAGGCTGGCCTCAATCCGGTCGTCATGGATGTGGACTCGTTTGCCGTCGAGAACGCCTTTGAGTTGAACTATGACCCCAGCCCGGATGAGACCGTCGTGCTCGTGAACATTGGGGCTGCACTCATCAACATCAATGTACTGCGGGGTGGCGTGACAGCCTTTACCCGAGACATCACCCTCGGTGGCAACCAATACACCGAAGAGATTCAGAAGCAGCTGAACGTCAGCTACGAAGAGGCGGAGGCCCTGAAGATTGGTGGGGACATTGTTCGTGACGCCCAGGCGGTTGTTCCGGAGGAGGTCGAGGGAATCATTCGGATGGTGTCGGAGAACGTCGCCACGGAGATCCAGCGCTCGCTCGACTTCTTCGCAGCGACGGCGGCCGACGACGAGATTCGAGGGGTGTTCCTGAGCGGTGGCACTGCTCGTGTCCCTGGTCTCACCAGAGCGATTCAGGAGAAAACGGGCCTCAATGTCGAGTTGATCAATGCGTTCCGCAAGATCGAGATCAACGAGAAGGACTTCGACACGGAATTCCTGAATGAAGTCAGCCCTATGGCTGCTGTCGCGGTTGGCCTGGCGCTTCGCAGGGGTGACGACCGATGATTCGCATTAATCTGCTACCGGTCCGGGCTGCCCGGAAGAAGGAAGCGGTCCAGCGCCACCTGCTGCTGTTCATCGCCGGTTTGGCTGCGATTCTGCTGGTAGGCATCGTTGGCTACCAGAGCAAGAAGGGAGACTTGGACATTCTCCAGGCTCGTAATGCGCGACTGCAGCGTGAGATTGACGACCTCAAGAAGATCATCGGTGAGGTGGACGAGTACAAGGTTCAGCAGGAGCAGCTGGAGCAGAAGCTCAAGGTGATTCGGGAACTCAAGGCGAAGAAGACGGGACCCGTGCACATGCTCGACGAGTTGGCGTTGCGTATCCCTGAGAAGCTCTGGTTGACCTATCTGGAGCAGGTTGAAAAGAAGATCTCCCTAGAGGGGGTCTCCATCAACAACGAGGTCATCGCCACATTCATGAGTCGACTCGAGGAATCGGACTACTTTGAAGAGGTCTATCTCGTTGCAATTACAGCAATCGAGCGCGAAGACCTGCACCTGAAGGAGTTTACGGTAACCGCCAAGCTCATTCCGACCGGCCGTTCTGACCTGGAAGGAGACGTCAATTGATCGACGACCTTTTTGAACGGTTAGAGAGTCTCACAGGGCCCCAGAAGCTCATGGGGGCCGTCGGGATCTATGTGCTGGTGGCACTAGTGATCTTCTTGATGTTGATTCGACCCACGGTGAACAACACGGAGGCTGCCATCGCCCGGCAGGCTCAGCTCGAAGCCGAGGAGGCGGAGAACCGCAAGATTGCTGAGAATCGTGCTCTGTGGGAGGAGAGTGTCAACCGCTTGAACGAAGAATTGGCCAAGGCGGTCAAGGAGTTGCCCAACTCCCGCGAGATTCCCGAGCTTCTGCGTCGCATTTCCTCCATCGGCAAGAAGATTGGTCTGGAGTTCAGGTTGTTCCAGCCCATGCCCGAGATCATCCGGGAGTTCTACGCCGAGGTGCCCGTCAAGCTGAAGGTTCAGGGTTCTTTCCACGAGGTAGCCACGTTCTTCGATCGGGTTGGCAAGCTCAACCGAATCGTCAATGTGCGCAACATCACGTTGTCTGATCCTGAGGAGCGAAGCGGCAAGATCATGATGACCATCGAGGGCACGGCGGTGACCTATCGGTTCCTGACCGATGATGAGAAGGCTGCTGCAGGCGGTCGAGGGAGGCGGCGGTGATCTTCGGTCGCTCAACCGTCCTGGCCCTGTGCGCCTGTGCGCCCCTCCTATTGGTTTCGGTGGGCTGTGGCGATGACGGTGGCGGACAGGCCGAGCGCCCCCGGCCGCGCACTGAGGCCCCCAAGGCGGTGGACGTGGAGAAGGTGTCCGTTGGAGAGGAAGAGTCGACGGAGCGCTACTCCTATAACGCCATCGGTAAACGAGATCCGTTCCGTTCGTTCATTAGTCGAGTCGTGGTCGTGGACAGCGAAGGTGGTCCGGTGGGCCCCCTTCAGATGCACGAGATTGATCAGTATCGACTCCGAGGCATTGTCTGGAACATCGGCAAGCCCCGGGCGCTGGTCGAAGACCCCGATGGCATGGGCTACGTGGTCGACATTGGTACCCTGATTGGAAAGAACTGGGGGAAGGTGACCAAGATCAAGCCGGAAGAGATCATCATTACTGAGGAATATCGAGATCCCATCGAGAACGAGTTGATCATCAACGAGATTACAATGCGCCTTCCGGATCCTGCCGAAGAGGCGAAGAAGAAGCAGAAGAACTAGATGTACCGGTTGTTGGCCGTCCCAAGCCGACGGTGGAGGAAGCTCATGGCCCGAACACTTCGCACGACGACCCAGTGGGGAAGCTGCGTGGCTGTGGCCACCCTGCTGTTGTTCATTGGCGCCGCGACCCCGGATGCGTCGGCCGCCTCAGCCTCCTCTATGGTGGAGTCCCTCTCCGTGACGCCTTCAGACGACGCGGTGGAGTTGGAGCTCGTCGCCACTGCCCGTCCCAACTGCGGCGACTTCACGATCAGCGCTCCCCCCACACTCATCATCAGTTGTGTAGGAATGGAGATGGGAGACTCCCCGCCGTTCCTCGACGGACCCGAAGGGCTCGTAGAGAGCATCGAGGTGTTCCAGAACAGTGATGCGGAAGGCACCATCACGGAGTTCCGTGTGCTCCTCTCGGAGCTTCCCGAGTACGACCGGACGGTTGATGGCAACGTACTTCGAGTCGTGATTCGCCCCAATAGCAAGGAGGCTGGGGAGGCCGGCGCGTCGGCTCAAGAAGGAGGAGGAGACCCCATCGCCGATGTGATCTCCGGGATCACAGTGAGTGACGACGAAGTCCAGTGGAAGGACGAAGAGGCGGGGCCCTCCGGAACGGTGAAGGCGGAGAAGACCGAAGACGACGAAGACGCATCGACTGACGGTGACGATGAAGCAGCCGATCTTGAGCCTGCGCAGTCCGAGGTAGTCGCCGAAGAGTCGAATGACGAAGACACAGTCCTTGTGGCGGAAGAGGATGCCAGCGACGCGGGGGACGAGCCCTCTGGCGACCTGGGCTCTCTGGATGCGGCAATGTCGGGGCTGGACGCCGAGCCGACTCCCAGCGCGAGCCTTCGTCTGCGCTCCACGAGGACCGGCGAGCTCTCCTCTGTAGCGGGTGAACACAGCTTCCGAGCTGCTGGTAACCAGATCCGTGGTGTGGACTTCAAGAACCAGGCTGATGCCGGTGTGTCCCGACTGATTATTACCGGGAGCCAGGCGCTCGATTACTCCACCTCGTATCCCAACGATCGGCGACTCGTGATTGCTCTGCGTGACGCGGCGCTGGGAAGTGGCCTGGAGCGTCGCATCGATACCAGCCGGTTTGCTTCGGCGGTCAACTCCGTCGCAGCTTTCCGGTCCCGAAAGGTAGCCAGCGAGGTCAAGGTGGTCGTCGACCTACGCGAGGCCGTGTCGCCGACGATCTCGGAGCAAGAGAACGTCATCGTCATCGACTTTCCGATTCCGCCATCCATTGCGGGTGCTGCTTACTCCTCGCCGGAGGTTGTCGAGAGCTATGACGTCCCCGAGACTGATGACGCTGTGGTGGAGGATGAGCGGCAGGAGAGTGCCATTACCCGGGAGCGGCTGATCGGCGAGAGCGGAGAGACGTTTGATCCGGCCAAGAAGGCGCAGCGCAGGCAGCGCAACCTCTTTGGAACAGACGGTGTCTTCCTGGGCCAGATTGACCCCACTCACCAGTGGAAGGGCTTCCCCATCAACCTCAACCTTGTGAACGCCAACGTTCACAACCTGTTCCGTTTGTTGAGCGCTGTCAGCAAGCTGAACATCGTGACGTCGGACGATGTGGACGGCAACGTGACGGTCCAGTTGCACGAAGTGCCCTGGGATCAGGCTCTGGCGGCGATTCTTCAGGCCAAGGGGCTGGGTGCTGTGCAGTACGGCACGATTGTTCGCGTGGCTCCTATCGAAGCGATTCGCCGGGAACGAGAGGATGCGGCAGCTGCCAAGAAGGCGGAGATAGAAGGGATGCCGCTGCGTGTCCTGACCCTACCCCTCAACTACGCCAATGCCAACGACGTCATGAACCAACTCGAGAACATGATCTCGGGTCGGGGCTCGGTCACTTACGATGAGCGGACGAACAGCCTGATCATTCGCGATATCGATAGGCAACTCAGTCAAATTCGACAGTTGGTGAAGGCCCTCGACACTCGGACACCACAAGTCCACATTGAGGCGCGGATCGTAGAGGCCAACGCGAGCTTCTCCAGGTCTTTGGGTGTGCAGTGGGGTGGTAACCTCAACTTCAGCCCGACGACCGGCGCGCCGACAGGCTTGTTCTTCCCCAACAACGTGCAGGTCTCGGGTGGTCAGACGGCATCGACCACTACCGGCACGGGTACGTCCACGGTTGGCGGTCGACCCACCAACTTCACCAGCTCGCCCAACTATGTGGTCGACCTGCCGGCCGCCGCATCCGGTGGCACCCTCGGCATGAGCTTCGGCTCCATTACCGGCCTGGTGAACCTCGACGCCCGCCTCACTGCAGGCGAAAACACGGGTACCGGCAAGGTGATTTCGGCTCCGTCCATTACGACGGTCACCAACAAGGCCGCGACGATTCGAGACGGGGCTAAGATTCCCTATGAGACCGCGTCGCTGCGAGGCACCAATGTCCAGTTCGTTGAGGCCGTGCTTCTGTTGTCCGTGACGCCGCAGATCACGGCGGATGGCACCATCTTCCTCGACGTGACCCTGACCAAGAATCGACCCGAGTTCGGTGCTACGGTCCGGGGGCTCCCCACGATTCAGATCAAGGAGGCCAAGACAACAGTCATGGTGGCCGACGGCGACACGACCGTGATTGGTGGCGTGTACACCTACGAGGAGTCGGTTTCCAAGACCTTCGTACCCGGTCTGGGTCGGATCCCAGTCTTGGGCTGGCTCTTCAAGACGACGACCCGGCGGAACGATCGCCGCGAGCTGCTGGTCTTCATCACTCCGACCATCGTCAAGCAGGTCGAGTAGCTGAGCTCGGCTGTGCCCATGCGGCCGCCCATGGCCGCCTCCGTGTCGATCCGCCCCATCGCCATTAGCGGGTTCATGGGTGCTGGCAAGACTACGGTCGGCGAGCGGTTGGCTCGCAAGCTCGGCTATACCTTCGTTGACCTGGATCGGGAAATTGAGGCTGCGTTCGCCTGCTCCGTCGACGCGATCTTCGAGCGCTTCGGAGAACCTGCATTCCGGGCCATGGAAGAGCGCCTTCTCCGGCAGGCGGTTGCGCGGGCCAATCGCGTGGTAGCTCTTGGGGGTGGGGCGGTTTGCTCGCCAGAAGCTCGTCAACACCTCCGTGACCGCGCTGTGTGGGTGCACCTAGACGTGCCCTTTGAGGAGCTGGCCAGACGGGTCCAGCGCGATGGAGCAAAGGCTCGCCCCCTCTGGAGCGATGTGGAAGTCGCCAGGCGTCTCTTTGTTCGTCGGCAAGAGGTCTACGAGGGTGCCCCATGGACGGTGGATGGCTCCGCAGACCCGGTTTCGGTCGCTGCCGCATTGGAAGAGGTCACGCGAGAGCAGGTGCTGGGGGCTGGGTTGGCCCAGTCGCTGGTGCCGCAGCAGGTCGAGCCGACTCGCTTCGACGTGGACATCGAAGGAGAGTCGTATCCGGTGGTCGTGGGCCGCGACCTGCTGTCGGAGTTGGCGGCAGAGGTGGCGAGTATCGGTGTCGGGCCCATTGCTCTGCTCACGGACTGGAATGTGGGCGTGTTGCATGGTGATGCGGTCGAAGAGACTCTGCGGGCCACGAAGAGGGATGTGGTCCGTTTCACGCTTCCGGCCGGCGAGGCCCACAAGGAGATGGTCCCCGTGCTCGAAGCGGTGGACCAGTTGCTCAACTACGGGTGGCAGAGACAGGCGCCGGTGGTGGCCCTAGGCGGCGGCGTCCTGGGCGATATGGGAGGCCTCGTCGCCTCTCTGACCCTTCGAGGGGTTCCGGTTGTCCAGGTCCCCACCACCCTGATGGCCATGGTGGACAGTGGTATCGGTGGAAAGGTGGGGGTGAACCATCGTGCTGGCAAGAATCTCATCGGAACCTTCCACCAGCCGTCGCTGGTCTGGTCTGATCTTGCCTTCCTGGACACTCTGGATGATCGCGCATATCGCTCAGGGCTTGCCGAGGTGGTGAAGGTGGGGCTCCTGGGCGACCTGAGGCTTCTGGAGTTGCTGGAGACCCGGGCGACGGACGTCCTGGACCGGGACCCGCAGCTCCTAAACGAGCTCGTTTTGCGCAGCTGCCGGTTCAAGGCGTCTGTTGTCGAGCAGGACGCGTTGGAGTCGAGCAGCCGGCGGCTCCTGAACCTGGGGCACACGGTAGGCCATGCCCTGGAGTCCACGCTGGGCTACGGCCACCTGCTTCATGGTGAGGCCGTGGCCATTGGATTGGTCGCGGCTGCGGAGCTTGGGGCAGCGCTCGGGGTGACTCCCGAGTCATTGAGCGGCCGAATCCGTCTCATTCTCGAGTCCCTGGGGCTCCCTAATTCCGGGCCACCGGTGGCGCGCGGCCCGTTCGGCCGAGCACTCTCTGGTGACAAGAAGCTGGTCGGATGGGGCATCCAATGGGTATTATTGGAAGATGCAGGTCAGCCGCGGCTCCAGGAGTTGCCTCTGGATGACCTGGAGAGGTGGTTGACGATCTTGGATGGTTCCGGGGTCGTTCCACTACGTGGAGATGTCGTATGAAGTTCCCTGCTGTGCTGCTGAGTTCGCTGATTGCTGTGATGTTCTTCACGGGTTGCTATCCCGGCCCCTGGGATGCGCCCCCTTACGCCATCCTGCAGGACTCTGAAGACATCAATGTGGCCTGGTCGGGCTGTCGACTGGACCAGACCTCGGGTCTCCCCATGAATCCGCTCTGCGAGCCCTCTCCGCCAGTCATTCTCCGGTTGGATGCTCGGGTCGAAGACGAGCGCACGGGGGATCCTCTCAACAACGTTCGTATTTGGTTCACATCTGGTTTCCAGAAGATCTATCTCCTACCCCAGGAGGTACTGGAGGCCGTGGATGTGCCCGACACGGATCGTTGGCAGGCTCTGATGGAAGACGAGCAGATCTTTGCCGAGTTCTCTGAGGGTACTGATGGGGACTATCGGCCCACCTATCACGAGACCTGGACCGACAACATCGGCGTGGCGAGTGTGTGGGTGTTCATCGAGGAGATGCCCACGGACGACACGGGTGTGGCCAAGGAGTCCGGCATCATCGTGTCTATCGGCGCGGACAGCCAGGTCATTAAGCTAGCCGTCCAGGGCTAAGCCCTCGCTGCTGCAATTGTCGGAGCCCCTATGAGTGGGTCGGTCCGGATATGGGTTCTTCATGGGCCCAACTTGAATCTCTTGGGTCAGCGCGAGCCGCAGATCTATGGGGCCGTCACCCTCCAGGAATTGGATGCGCTGTTGACCCAGCGCGCTCAGGACCGCGGCGTGGAGCTCCATATCCTTCAGTCCAACCACGAGGGTGTGCTCATTGATGCGCTCCACGAGGGGGGCCAGGGAGCGGCAGATGCGATTGTCTTGAACGCCGGCGGTCTGACACACACGTCGGTGTGCCTTCGTGATGCCGTTGTCGCCTCTGGCCTGCCTGTGATAGAAGTCCACCTCTCGAATGTGGCTGCTCGGGAGGAGTTCCGCCACGTGTCACTCTTGGCGCCGGTGGTTGTGGGACAGGTGATAGGCTTCGGGGCGGATTCTTACCTGCTAGGCCTGGACGCTGCCATTTCCACTGTACGCAAGCAAAGCCATTAACCTGGCCCAGTTGTTTTCCCGGAGCGAGTTCCATGAAGACCAAGGAGATCAAGGCTGTCCTCGCACTACTCGATGGCACCGATGTCACTGAGTTGGAGTACGAAGACGAGTCAATACGTGTGGCGGTACGTCGCGGAGCACCAGCGCAGGCTGTGGTGGCGCCGACGGTTGTTCACAGCCCGGCGGTTGCAGCGGCCTCTGCGCCTGCGCCCTCCGCAAGCGCTGAAGTTGTTCACTCGGGTCATGTGGTGACCTC
>PBPL01000246.1 GCA_002724675.1 Deltaproteobacteria bacterium
GGTCGTCGTCATCAGCGTCTGTGCTGTCGTTATCCGAGGTGTCGTTGTCCGAGGTGTCGTTGCCCGAGGTGTCGTTGCCCGAGGTGTCGTTGTCCGAGGTGTCGTCGCCAAACGTGGTGTCCGCAACAAACCGGTCGTCATTGTCGGCTACGTAGTCTTCAACTCCACCGCAACCAGCCAAGCCTGCCAGGAAGAGTCCGAGTGCCCCGAACCACAAATCCTTGAACCTCACGAACCCTCCTGTCGACGCGTATGAAGTCAACTGCAGAGATAGGTTGGGGGTTCGCTGGCCACTTGTCAAGCAATTGTCAACTCAATGTCAAGATTCGCAACTTCAGTACCAAGCGTCCGTGGCCTCAGCGCCCCTTCTCCAGATGGGCTGTTGGCAGCATTGGCTGGAAATATGAGGGCGGAAAGTGCTATTTGAGGGCGCGGAGGTATACGCCAATGACCCAGTTCGCAGAGATGTCTTCACCCACACCCGACATCGAGGCGCTGGAGTCCCAGTATCAGGTGCTCTTGGACGACCTGGCTGGGGGAGCGGAGCAGACATCCGTAGTCAGCCGCTGGGACCGACTACGCAAGACCTTCTCTACCTGGGGTGCCCTCACCCACGTGCGCTACACGCTGGACACCAAGAACGCCGAGAACCGAGCGGCTAAGGAGTTGCTGGATGAGCTGAGTCCACGGGTGGAGTCCCTGGACTCCCGGGTCAAGGCGACGCTGCTCGAAGCGGACCACAAAGGTTCCCTGTCCAGTGATCACGGTGACCACCTCGCCGCGCTGTGGGGTGCTGATCTCGCCTCCTTCGATCCCGTCATCAGCGACGATCTGGTGACCGAGTCCAAGCTCAGGAATCGCTACGTGGAGTTGCTCGCCAGCGCGCAGCTCGAGTTCCGTGGCGAGACGCACAACCTGTCGACGATTCCGCGCTACACCCTCGACCCGGACCGCAACATCCGCAGAGAGGCGACTGCCGTGCAGTGGGCCTTCTTTCAAGAGAACGGCGACGAGCTGGACACCATCTTTGACGAGATGGTCAAGCTGCGGACCAGCATGGCCCGCAAGCTGGGCTATGAGAACTTCATCGAGCTCGGCTATCAGCGGATGCAGCGGGTGGACTACGACCGAGACGATGTCCGAGTCTTTCGAGACCAGGTGCTCAACGAGGTGGTACCGCTGGTGAGTCGTCTGCGCGCGCTGCAGGCAGACCGCCTGGAGGTGGGCTCCCTCAAGGCCTGGGACATGGCGACCTACAGCCAGGAGGGCAACCCGCGCCCCATCGGCGATCACGACTGGATGCTCGAGCGAGCGACCGAGATGTTCGACGAGATGGGCCCGCGATTCTCGTCATTCTTCCGCATGATGAAGGACAGCGGCCTGCTCGAGCTCGAGTCCAGAGACGGCAAGGCAGGAGGTGGCTACTGCAGCTACTTCTTCGACTACGAGGTCCCGTTCATCTTCGCCAACTTCAACGGCACACAGCAAGACGTGCGGGTGTTCACCCACGAGTGTGGCCACGCCTTCCAGGGCTGGTCGAGCCGCGAAGCTGCCATCAGCGACTACGTGTGGCCGACCTACGAGAGCGCCGAGATCCACTCCATGAGCCTCGAGTTTCTGTGCTGGCCACACATGGACAAGTTCTTCGGCGAGGAGGGCGAGCGATTCTGCTGGACCCACCTGGCCGGCGCCCTGGACTTTCTGCCCTACGGGGTCGCAGTCGACGAGTTTCAGCACAGGATCTACGAGCAGCCAGACGCCCACCCAGCCGAGCGACACGCCATTTGGCACGACTGTGAGCGTCGCTATCAACCCGAGCTGGACTGGGACGACCTTGGCTACCCGGCCAAGGGCGGACGCTGGCAGCTGCAGCGACACATCTACCTGAACCCCTTCTATTACATCGACTACACGCTGGCCCAGACCTGCGCTCTGCAGTTCTGGCTGGCATCGCGCAAGGACCGCGACGAGACCCTGAGCCGCTACCACAAGCTGTGCTCCCTTGGTGGCACCGGCGCCTTCCAGCAGCTGGTCTCCCAGGCTGGGCTGCGCTCGCCCTTTGCTGAGGGCTGCCTCTCTGAGGTTCTCGAGGAAGCTGCGTCGGTCCTCTTCGGCTCCTAGAGCATGGAAACCCGAGGCGCAGTGGAGAACCGGTCGACGCGCCACTTGTACTCGACGAGCTGGACTCAAGGGCTCGCAGAAGCGTGCAATCAGGGCTCCGGTCTGCTCTTCCTGTCGCGCGTCGTCGCGGCTCTGGTCATGGTCGGCCTTGTCTCGTGTAACTCCGAGGAGATCCAACGCGCTCTCGAACCCTGCGCCCAGCCAGCACTCACCTCGTGGGAGGGCGGACAACTCAGCTACGAGCGAGCCGACTGCGGGACCGTCCAGCTGGAGGGCCGTGTGTTGGGCTCGGGTTCCTGGCAGCTGTCCATGGAGGAGACGGGCGACGGCGCCTGGATGCCCGTTGTGACCAGCGAGAGCGGCGGCGTATTCGAAGGCTTGGTGCTCGAGGGAACTTGGTCCACCACCGGCAGCGATGAGCCTGTCTTGTGGCGTCAGGGATATCAGAGTTGGTCGTACTCGGGCGTCGTCCCGCTCGAGGCACTCACCCTCGACGACGCAGGAGTGCCCGAGGTGGGCGGAGATGGGGACGCAACCGCAGTGATCCGTGAGACGGAGGGGACCTCCTGGTGGGTTGGCTTGGTCGGCCAGAGCGACGGAAGCTCGCTGCTCATGGGGGCCCGAGGTCTGACCCGAACCCGCTTCTTCGTGGCATTCGACAGCGAGCGAGTGTGGGCCGTCTGGGGGCATCGAGGGGAGCAGATCGAGGTCGCAGCCGGGGAGGAACTGAGGCTCGACCCCCTCTGGCTATCGGTGGGCGCAGATCCTTGGCAGCTCCACTTGGACTACGCGGACCAAGTAACCGCCAGCCAGGCGACCCGTCCCCTACCCTCTCAACCCCCGACCGGTTGGGCCACCTGGTACCAATACTTCGAGGACATCACCGAGACCGACGTACGCGCCAACCTGCAGCAAGCCGCGGCGCTGCAGAACCAAGGCGACACCGCCCCCATCGAGGTCTTTCAGATCGATGACGGTTGGCAGAGAAAGTGGGGCGACTGGGAGGCCGATGACGGCTTCCCCTCGGGCATGGAGGCGCTGGCCGACGACATCGCGGCGGCCGGCTTCGTGCCCGGCTTGTGGATGGCCCCCATGTATGTGGACCGCAGCACGACCACATACCTGAACAACCCCGACTGGTGGGTCCGCTCGAGAGATGGCGAGGAGCTCCAGTTCACCAACCTGGACACCGGCGACTATGCGGTCCTGGACGTGAGCCACCCCGACGCGCAGGAATGGCTCCGGGCGCTGATCGACGCGAAGGTGCGGGAAGGCTGGACTTACTTGAAGCTCGACTTTCTCTACGCGGCGGCTCAAGAGGGGCTCCGACAAGAGCCCCTGACTGGAGTCGAGGCTTACCACCTCGCCATGGGCGTCATGCGCGAGGCCGCAGGCGACGCGTGGCTGTTGGCATGCGGCGCGCCCATGCTCCCGAGCGTGGGCTATGCGGACTCCTACCGTTCGGGAGCAGACATCGCCTTTGGCTTCGACCGACGTCCCGAGCGGGCCTACATGCGCTGGCAGGCACGAGCCACAGCAGCCCGCGGCTGGGCCAATGGGCTTTGGTGGTGGAACGACCCCGACCAGCTGCTCGTACGAGAACCGTTGACCGAAGTGGGGGTGGCGGGCTCGCTGGCCGCAACCGTGGTGTCCGGGGGGACCTGGATGCTGGGCGACGATCTCGTGGCGCTGCCTCCGGAACGGCGTGAGTTGGCCCTGCTGTCCTCATTGACGGATCTGCGCGGCGGCCAGTGGACGCCCCAGAGCCCTCTCCAGTTCGTGTCGGGCCTGGACGCTGGTCCGGTCATCGAGCTGATCACAGGAGACGATCGGGTGCCCACACGGTGGGACCTGGGCGACGAGGCCACAGTCTTGCTGAACCTCGGTGACGAACCCGTCGTCGTTGGCTCCCCAGGCGGCACCGAGCTGATCTCGGGCCTCGTGGCGGGCCCCGGCGATCGAACGCTGCCAGCAGGCAGCGGCGAGGTCTGGGTCCCCTGAGAGAGCCTTCGGGCGAGGAGCGGCGAGCTCAGTCGCGCTCGAAGACGTAGACGGCCCCTGCGTCGTAGCCCGTGACGATGATCTCGTTGGTGCCGTTGCCGTCCAGATCTTCGATGACCATGCCGCCAGCCTGGCTCAGGTTGCTGATCAAGAGGTGGGTCGCGAAGCCCGTCTCGGTCTGCTCGATCCAGTAGACGTTGGGATCTCCGTCGCCACTCACCGCGATGTCCATGTCGCCGTCGCCGTCCAAGTCACCGACGCCGAAGATGCCCGGTGCGTGGGCGGGCGAGAACATGGAGCCAGGCTCGGAGACGATGCCGGTGGACAGCTGCGACTTGTTCCACGGATCTGTGACATCAGCGCCCGGCTCGTAGGCGTAGACGGCAGACTCCCACGGATCGGGCGGGTTCTTGGCTGTGTTCGTGTGGTTGGAGCCGATGAGGACCGTGGCCCCATCCCCGAAGAAATCCTCCACAAAGTCGCCCTGAATCGAGGGGCCGGAGTCGCCGTCGATGACGTGGCGGACGAACTCGCCCGACGGGCTCGCAGAGGATGGGTCCGCGGTCCGCTCGAACCAGGCGAACGAGTCGGTCGTGGAGAAGAACTCGCCGCCGCCCACGTCGAGGTCGCCGTCCCCGTCGATGTCGAGCACGCGGGGGAAGCTACCGAGGCCGTCGCCCACGATGTAGGGGTCGGGGTTCCAGCGCTCCGGGCCCACCTGACCCTCGAACCACTGGAGCTCGGCCACCTCGGTGCCGAACAGGCCGCCATTGGACTCGGCCGTGGTCACGAGGTCCAGGAGACCGTCTCCGTTGAAGTCCACCAGATCGACCGAGTGATAGAAGAGACTCGCTCCCTCGGGGACGATGTCGTGTCGCACCCAGCCGGACGACGTCTGCTCCATCCACAGGAGCCCACCACAAGTGGGCGAGAACGGGATGGTCTCACACACGAGGAACCCCGAAGGCACCATGAGGTCCAGATCGCCATCGTCGTCCAGGTCGTGGAGCTCGACGTGATTGGGCCAGACCACGCCCTCTGACTCGGGGAGGATGGCTTCCTTGGTCCAGGGGTCCGAGAGCGACTCGCCCATCGTGTAGAGGTTGACCTCCCCCGCTGGAATGTTGAAGCCCACCGACCCGAAGGACGCGATGATGACGTCCAGTGTGCCGTCGCCATCCACGTCACCCACGTCCGCAAAGGCGGGCCCATCAGAGGCAGCGTCAATGGTGTAGTAGTGGAACGTGGTCGAGGGCTCGGGCGTATCCACCGTGTCCTCGTCCTCACCGGTTGGAACCTGGTCGTCCCCGGTGGGTCCCGAGTCTTCCTCGTTAGAACCCGTCTCGTCGTCCCCTTCGACCCCGCCTTCGTCGTCGCTTGCCGGGCCGTCCTCGTCGTCAGCGACAGTGTCGTCCTCGTCGGCGACCTTGCCGTCCTCGTCGGCGAGCCCATCGTCTTCACCCGCTGCGGAGCCGTCTTCGTCGACCGTCGGATCGGCATCGGCGTCATCGGGACTGGCAATCACCCCCTGGCCCGCCGTGTTGGTACAGCCCACAGCGGCCGAAAGGAACAGAATCGAGAGCGTGTAGCGAACAGCGTTGTGCAACATAGATGGGGCCTCCTCAAGGCGGCGTGACTATTCTATCGTTCGGTAGAATGTGCAAGCCTGAGTCGCAAGGTTCTTGAAAGATCTGGGGCGCCCGGCCGACCGGAAAGCCCAGGAAACCAAGAACCACATAGGCCAACGCAGCACGACGAAGGCACAAGGAACTGCGCCGGCAATGCCAGCGGGTCACCGGCTCGCCCCTGCCCCAATTCCCCTCACCTACCCTTGATTGTTGCAGCGTCCTTATATATCTACCTTATGGTTGATACCTTCGCGATGGGCTCGATGAAGGGTTCTCCACCCCATGGAGGGCCGCAGACCTCGGGTCTCCGCTGCACCTGCTCGTTCCCTCGAGCCCTTCCCGGACTGCGCCATGACCTTCCTTCGACTCTCTCTCCTCCTCTGCTCGGCGCTGACGCTGGCCGCCTGCGGCACTGCACCGGAGGTCCTGCTCGACAGTGAATACCCGAGCGATAGCGACGCCGATGACGAAGCCGCCGGCGACGACGGCCTGAGCGATGAGGACACCGGCGACGAGGACACGGCGGACGAAAGCACCGGCGACGAGGGTGCAGGCGACGACGCGACGGGCAGCGACGGCTCCCAAGGTGAAGACGACGACACTGACGACCAAGCGGCCGACGACGAGGACGCTGCGAGCGAAGACGACGCGAGCGAAGACGAGCCGAGCGAAGACGAGGTTGTCACCGACCCCTGCGAGGAAGACGGCGTGCTGTGCGCGCAGCTCGTCTTCCCGAGCCAATACTCGGGCAACCCCCGCGAGCTCGCGGTGTCGCTGTACGGCAATCTGCCGGCATTCGGCCCGCCGAACTTCGTGCTGATTCAGGACACGAGCCCGTCCGTGGTCGCGAGCGGGACCTACGACATCGTCGTGGACAGCGGCCTGCCGAGCAACGGGAGCTACCACCTGTACGCGGTGGTCTACGACGTGAGCGGCGGCCAGTGGATCCCCACCCCGGGCGTCGACCTAGTCGCCGAGACACCGGCCATCACCTTTGACGGCAGCGCCATCGACGCCGGCGTCGTGACGATGGAGTACTCGTCCTGGTTCTAGAGCGTCGCAGGCGACGCTCAACACGCGCCCCAGGAGCTGACCAACCAGGGGAGGCTCGGGCAAGTCGCTCCGCTGTACCCACGGCGAGACATCAAGGGACACAGGCTCTATCGCCGACGCAGTCCGACCCCTCGCAGTCGTTTTCGCCTTGGTACGCTAGGCTCAGTCCTGGGAGGCTCTCGTGCGTTTCCGTCTACAGCTCCTTGCCTGCGGCTTACTTGCTCTCGCTGTCGCCAGCGACGCCTGGGCCGTGCCAGCGACATTCACCCAGCAAGGCCGGCTTCTCGACAGCAGTGGGCAACCTCTGACCGGGTCACATGCCGTCTTCTTTGCCCTCTACGACGCCGAGACAGGTGGGGTCCAGCGCTGGTCCGAGTACCACAGCACCGCCTTCGACAGCGGGTACTACTCCGTCACCCTGGGGGAGCTGAGCCCACTGACCGATGCGCTGTTCAGCGGGGCGCCGCTGTGGCTCGAGCTGGAGGTCGATGGGATCACTCTAGAACCGCGCCAAGAGCTCTCCGCGGTCCCCTGGGCGCTGCGGGCCGGGACCGCTGAGCAGGTGGATGGCGGGGTGGTCAACGCAACCGAGATCAACATCAACGGCACGCAGGTCATCAACGGCGCTGGCTCCTGGGTCGGTCCCGAGCCCTCCATCAGCGGCCTGGACTGGTCGACCATCACGAACCGACCCGTTGGACTGGACGATGGCGATGACAACACCGACACACTCGCCGACGTGGGCGGCTGTCTATCGGGCCAGACCATCAAGTGGGACAGCACAGCCGGAGGCGGTGCAGGCGCCTGGGCCTGCGCAGAGGACATCGACACGACCATCCCCGACACGACCATTCCCAACACCGACCTGCTCGCAGACGTGGGCAACTGTCTGGCGGGCCAGACCATCAAGTGGGACAGCGCGGCTGGGGGCGGCGCCGGCGCCTGGACCTGCGCGGAGGACATTCACGACACCATCCCGCTGGTACAGCAAGCGCCCTGCGACAGCTCCACCCAGGGGCTCATGTACTTCGATCCCCTAGCCAATGCGTTGATGGTCTGCGTTGAGAACGCATACCGCCCCATCCACGCCAACAACACCGGCGAC
>PBPL01000247.1 GCA_002724675.1 Deltaproteobacteria bacterium
CGGCGGCGGTGATGCGGTCGGCATCTGCCATCTGTGGAACGGCCTTGGGGCTCACGAAGCTGGTGGCCTCAAGCCGCCGGACGCCGGCCTGATAGAGGGAGTCAATCAGGCGGATCTTGGCCTCTGTCTCGATGAGGGTTTTTTCGTTCTGGAGGCCGTCGCGTGGCCCCACCTCGTAGACGGTTAGCTTGTTCATCCGATGGCTCCCCAGGTGCGCAGTTCGTCGAGCTGGTCGGAGGTCAGACCGAGTGCCAGCAGCACCTCGTCGGTGTGTTGCCCTACGGTCGGCGGTGCGGTGAATGTGTCCTGGTCGGTGTCCGAGAGCTTGATGGGGTTGCCAGGCTGTAGGACGGTGTCGCCGTGGACGTCGGTCACCTCCACGACCATGTCGCGCGCCAGGACCTGAGGGTCGGAGAGTGCCTCCCCGAGGTCGTTGACTGGTGCGCACGGGATCCGGGCATCGCGCAACCGCTGGAGCCAATAGGCCTTCGTCTGTTGCTTGAAGATGTCGCCGAGCCGACGATTGATGAGGTCCTTGTTTGCCTTGCGACCAGGCTGTCTCCGATTTTCTTCTGTGTTGAGGTCCGGGGCATCCACGATCGCCATCAGGTTGTCCCAGAATTGATCCAAGATGACGGCGATGAGGAACCAGCCGTCGCTTGCCTCGAACGTGTCATAGGGGACGTGGACGAAGTGGCCATTGGCCAGTGCCGTGGGAACCTTGCCCGACAGGAAGTGCATGGTCGCCATGTAGTTCAGCATGCTGATTTGGGCGTCCTGCATGCTGATGTCCACGTGCTGACCACGTCCCGTCTGCACTCGGGCCTGGAGCGCTGCCAGGATTCCGATGGTGGCCATCAGTCCGCCGCCCAGGTCGCCGGTGGGAATGCCCGAGCGGGTGGGAGGCCCTTCCGGGGCCCCCGTAATGCTCATGCCTCCGCCCGTGCCCTGGGCCACAATGTCGAAGCTGACGTGGTGGCGGTTCGGTCCGGTCTCGCCGAAGCCACTGATCGCGCACGTGACGATGCGGGGGTTGTGCTCAGCGAGCGTCTCGTGATCGATTCCAAGACGTTGGGTTACGCCGACCGAGAAGTTGGTGAGCACCACATCGGCCGTCTTGACCAGTTCGTAGAATAGGGCTCGGCCTTCCTCGCTCTTGAGATTGAGAGCGACGCTCTTCTTGTTTCGATTGAGCGTGAGGAAATAAGCACCCACTCCGTTGAGGCTGTAGTCGGGGTCATTCTCCAGCAGCCGCCTCGTCCCCTCGCCTTGTTCGAGGGGCTCGATCTTGATGGTCTCCATGCCCAGGTCGGCGAGGAGCATCCCCGCATAGGGTCCGCTCAGCATGTGCGTAATGTCGAGCATCCGCAGGCCTTCGAGTGCCTTCATGGTCGCCCCTCCTTCAGTTGTGTGATCACGTCGGCGACGTCCATGACATCCCCGTACTTGCTATCGATGTCGAAGAGGTTCGCCTCGTGGGGCTCCGGTGCTCGGTCGCCCACGCACTGCCTCGGGACGATGACGCGAAAGCCGTATTGGCAGCCATCGACCGCCGTGGCTCTCACGCAGCCCGAGGTGGAGCAGCCGACTACGATCAGAGTGTCCACCCCGGCGGCGGTGAGGGTCGAGGCTAGGGACGTTCCGAAGAAACTGCTCGCGTACTGCTTGACCAGGTGCAGGTCGCTGTCGTGCACGGTGAGCTCGTCGACGATCTCCGTGAGCGGGTTGTCGTTGGTGAAGGTGCGCAGCACGGGAACCTTGCGTGAGAAGACACCACCATCGGCTCCTCCTGGATGGTAGAGCACCCGAGTGAAGAGGACCGGGCAGCCGGCCCCACGGGCTGCGTCGAGCAGAGGTTCTGTGTGGCGCACCGCCTCGGCGACGTCCGGCGCATAGAGCGCCGAGTCTGGTGTGGTGTAGGCCTTGACGAAGTCGACCACGACGACAGCGGCTCGTTGGCCGAAGCCGAGCCTCCCGTCGAAGACACCCGCGTAGTTCTCTGCCAGTGCAGTGTTCATGCTCAAAGGCCTGCTTGGTTGGCGCGGGCAGTTAGGGGGGGCGCCAGCTCGAAGGGTTCGTCGATGGCGTCAGAGAAGCCATAGGGGCGATGTAGGTAGCGCCCCGTCGGGGTGCCGAGGACCTGACCGTCTGCGTAGACCAGCTGGCCGCGGAGCCAGGTCTGCTCCACCTTTCCGGTCAACTCTTGGCCTTCGAACGGGGTGTAACCCTGAGCACTGGGAGAGTCTTCAGCGCGGACAACGAAGGTCTGTGTCGGGTCGAAGAGGACAAAGTCCGCGTCTTTGCCAACCTCGATATCGCCCTTGCCGTTCAGCCCGAAGCGAGCGGCGGGGTTGGCGCTCGTCAGCTCAGCGACGCGGTTGGGCGTCAGGCCCCGCTTTTGGCCCTCGGAGTAGAGCCCGGAGAGCAGCCACTCGGTGCCACCGAAGCCGCTCTTGGCCTTGAAGATGTCCTCGGGATCGTCGCGGTCAACCTTCTTCTCTTGGCCGCAGCAAGCGTGGTCTGAGACGACCCAGTCGACCTTGCCATCGAGGAGGCACTCCCACAGGAATTCCACGTCTTCGCGGGGGCGGATGGGCGGGTTGACCTTGGCGTGGCAGGCCGCGGGGCTGTCCACGTCGAGCAGCAAGTGGCCGATGGTCACTTCGCGTCGGAAGTCGATGTGCGGGAAGAGGGCGGCCATCTGCAGGGCGGCGGTCAGGGCCTTCTTGCTCGACAGGTGGAGGAGGTTGATGTGCGGGAAGGCGGTCTCGTTGGCGAGGTAGGCGGCGATGAAGATGGCCAGCCCCTCGGAGTGGGGAGGGCGCGACGCGCTGTAGGCGTGGAGCCCGGTGAGCGTGCCTTCGTCCTCTACCAGCTTGGTGTAGGCGGTGAGGATATCGGCGAGCTCACAGTGCAGGGAGAGCGAGAGGAAGGGCGCAAGCTCGGGCCTCCGCTCCGATAGGGCAGTCAATTCCCGCATGATGAACTCGAAGTGGGCCAGGTCGTAGCGGTGGTCCTTCTCGATCATGAGGAAATCGCTTTGGTCATCCGAGCGGCCGTGGAGGCCGTGGCTGCCGTAGAACATGAAGATCTTGAAGCTGCTGACACCGAACTTGTCGGTGAGTAGCTCGAGCTCCTGTCGGTGCTCCCTTCGGATGGGCGCCACGTGATAGGCGTAGTCGCAGTAGAAGTTGCCCTCGGATAGGTCGAGAAGCTCCGGCATGAACTCGCGGTAGGGGCCGCCCTTGTTGAGGTAGTACTGGCCGGTGCGGAAGTAGGTCAGCCCCGAGGTCACGCCGCCCGCCACCGAGGCGGCCGACTCGGTGAGAGCATCCGTTCCCAGGTCCTGATAGATCCCCACGTGCTGGTGGGCGTCTACCAGCCCGGGGAAGGCGAAAAGCCCCTTGCCGTCGACAACCTTCGCAGCGGCGCTGTCGTCCTGGTTGGGGTCGATGCAGACGAATCGCCCCTTTCGTATGCCCAGGTCTACTGTGGGTGTGTCGCTGTGGTGGGGCCGCACGAGCCGGACGTTCTTGACGAGGAGATCGAGGGAGTTCACTGGGACCTCATTGCTTGTTGGTTGGGGAGGTAGCGCGCCTCGATGGCGGCGAAGTCTTCGATGCCTAGGAGCTCGTTCAGTGCCGGAAAGGGCACCATCTGGTCGAGCAGGTGGCCCGTCGTATCCGTGGCCTTCAGCTCGTCCAAGAGCGCTGCGCCGGCAAATGCGAAGCGACGAACGAGCGAGTTGGGCCAGAGCGCAATGCTGTAGCCCAGCGCTTCGAGGATGCGGTTGCCCACCAATGGCGTCTGCCCGCCCTCGAGCATGTTGGCTACCAGCGGCACGCCGGGTAGGGCCTCTACGCAGCGAGCGAGTTCTTCCTCGGTCAGCGGTGACTCTACGAAGAGCACATCTGCGCCGGCGTCCCGATAGAGTCTGGCGCGGCTCAGGGCGGCCTCTAGACCTTCTTCGGAGCGGGCATCCGTGCGACCGATGATCAAGAAGTCGTCATGGCGGCGAGCGTGACAGGCTGCTTCGATCTTCAGCGCCATCTCTTGGGCGGAGATCAACTGCTTGCCGCCCATGTGTCCGCAGCGCTTGGGGAAGACCTGGTCCTCGAACTGTACGGCGTCGGCGCCCGCCTGTTCGAACAGGCGGGTGGTGCGGATCAGGTTCACCGCGCTTCCGTGTCCATTGTCGCCATCGGCTATGACAGGTACCGAGACGGCGTTGGCAACACTCGAGATGCGACTCGCCATCTCTTCGAGGCCCACGAGCCCCACATCCGGCTGTCCGAGCGCAGAGTAGGAGACGGCTGCGCCACTCAGAAACACCGCCTCGAATCCGGCTTGCTCCACGAGTCGCGCCGTGAACGCGTCGTAGACCCCCGGACACACGAGGATGCTGGGCTCGAGCAGTCTCCTAGCCAGTTGCACGACGTTCTCCCTCTCTGGCCCCGCGTTGTGGGCGCGAAGCACATCCCGATCGGGGCGGTTCCCGACTGGGTGCTCCATTTAAACTACCAAGAGGTAGATTGCAACACTTCTTCGCACTCCCTCCGGGGAGGCCAAGCACGGAGGCTGAGTCCGATGGAGCAAGGCGTCATCCAGCGGTCAAAACGCAAAACGATAGTTGACGGACTGGCCTCGCATGAATATGAGATATCAAACACTGGGTAGATTACTGTCGACAGTGGGAGACGCCCGCAGTCAGACACATCCCGAGAGGAGTCCTCATGAGTCGCGTCGTTGTCGTTACCGGTGGCACCCGAGGCATCGGCCTCGGTCTGGCCAAGGCCTTCCTGAACCATGGCTGTCAGGTTGTGATCTGTGGTCGTAGCAACAGCTCGGTCGCGTCCGCGTTGGAGGAACTCTCACCACTCGGCGAGGCACATGGGATCCCGTGTGATGTCTCCGAGCCCGTGCAAGTTCAGGCTCTCTGGGATGCCGCTGTCGAGCGCTTCGGCCGGGTCGATGTCTGGATCAACAATGCGGGAGTGATGAACTCTCTGGTGGACTTCGCAGATGCCACGGTCGATGAGATCGGCACTGTGGTCGACGTCAACCTTCTAGGCGCGATGTATGGGGCCCACGTGGCCTTCCGCGGCATGCGAGAGCAAGAGGGCGGCGGCTTCGTATATCTCATGGAGGGCCTCGGTAGCGGTGGGGAGGTTCGACCTCAGCACACGGTCTACGGCGCCACGAAGTACGCCGTTCGCTACCTGGTGAAGGCCCTCGTCGAAGAGGCGAAGGACACCGAGGTGCGGATCGGCAGCATCAGTCCTGGCATCGTGGTTACCGACCTGTTGATGGATGTCTACAAGACCCGTCCTGTGGAGGAGATCGTTCGGGCGAAGAAGGTGTTCAACATCCTCGCCGATCATGTGGACACCGTCGCCCCGTGGATTGCCGAGCGGGTGTTGGTGGCCAAGGACAACGGCACGGCCATCACCTGGCTGACCAAGTTCAGCGCCTTCAGTCGGTTTGCCACCGCCGCCTTCAACAAGCGTGACCTCTTCGCCGAGGCCGAGGCCGAGGCTTGAGCTCCTCCGTTGCTGTTGTCACCGGAGCGAACCGAGGGATCGGTCGCTGTGTCGCCGAGCAGTTGGCAGACCGCGGCTATACCGTTGTCGTGGCTAGTCGGTCACTGGACCAGGCACGACAGACGGTGGCTGAGCTTTCGTCCGGCGACCGGAGTCTGCTGGCTGCTCAGGTGGATGTGACGGACGAAGAGAGCGTCCAGTCCCTGGCTAGTGAGTTGACGGAGCGATTTGGCCGCGTGGATGTCTTGATCAACAACGCAGGCGTCGCTCTCGACAAGTTCCAGCCGTTCGAAGCGACCAGCACGTCCGTGTTCGAAGAGACTCTTCAGGTCAACACGTTGGGTGCTTTCCGGGTCACAAAGGCCCTGTTGCCTATGTTGCGGGTCTCCGAGGCCCCTCGAATCGTCAATGTGAGCTCTCAGCTCGGCTCTTTGGAGCGCATGACCAGTCGGACGGTCGCCTACCGGGCGAGCAAGGCGGCCCTGAACGCGGTGACACGGTCCGTCGCCCACGAGCTGGCGGACACGCCGGCCAAGGTCAACAGTGTCTGTCCGGGCTGGGTAGCCACCGAGCTGGGCGGTCTGGATGCACCGACCAGCCCCAGCGAGGGCGCACGCGGCATCGTCTGGGCGGCCACGCTGCCCGAGCAAGGTCCGACCGGCGGATTCTTCCAGGAGGGGACCCCACTCCCCTGGTGAGTAGGGTCCCGGCTCGGAACGTCTAGCTGTACTGAGCCGTCAGCACCTTCTCGGCTGGCGTCCAGTCAATGGTTCCGAAGACGACCTTGTCGAGGACACCGTGCCGGTGGATCTTCCACACCACACTCATGGTCCAGTTGTCGTCGATGATGAACTCACGACCCTCGATGCGCACCGAGGTTCCTGTCAGGTGCTGTGAGGTGTAGAGCGCGCGACCGTAAGAGAAGCCGTTCCCAAACAAGTCGGGTCCATGGAAGGTGTGTTGGTTCCCATTCCGTGCCCTCTCGAACCGAGCCTCTAGCTCTTCGGCCCCCGTGAGGGAAAGCGAAACCTCGGCCCGGAGCAGGTCCAGAGGCCGGTAGTCCATCTGCAGCTCGGCATCGCCGAGCGCCTCCTGGTTGGCTCCGAAGACCTGCATCGTGCCCGTCCACCGACCGGCATGCTTGAATGGGAGCACGTGGGGGGTGTTGCCGGCGTCCTTCTCCGATTCCACGAAGGCATCGATCCGTTCTCTCGTCTCCTCGCTATCTGGGTAGTCGTGGGACACTCGATAGACGCCGTTGAACACGGAGCAGAGGGTGGGGCCATCGTAGAGCAGGGAACTGTAGACCTGCGTCTTGCCATCGGCGAGGACGTGCACCATCGTGCGCAGATCTGCGGCCCAGGCGGGCGAGTAGTACCGGGCATCCACCAGCCCACCAAAGGGCTGCCCCGAGCCCATGAAGTCTGGGCCCATGTACACACGGTCCTGGTCACCGTCGAGGACGCCGAACTCGAAGTCACGAGCCTCGAAGCGAGAGCGGAGCTGGCCGCGTACATCGAGCTTGGTGTCCATGCGGTAGGTCGTCCGGTCGCCCTCGTGAGTGCTCGAACGGGACACCTTGTTCCAGCCGACGTGAGTGCCGTCGGGCTGAAACACGCTGGGGTAGCCGTGCCACTCACCGTTGATGCTCTGTTGCCACTTGCTGGGTTCTTCGCTCATGTCGTCTCCTGGGGTCTGAGATGGAGCACCTCGATGCGCTCGAGTTGCTGGTCCTGGTATCTGCGATAAATCGCCATGATCTCTGCGCCGGCGGCATCGAGGGCTTCAAAGCCCCGCACGTGGGAGCCGGTGGGCCCAGCCCAGTCGTGCTCGAGGAGCCAGCCGTAGCGACGGCTCACGCCCTGGAGTAGGCCGGTGGGCTCCTCCACCCGGGCGAGCAGTCGCCGATCGCGAAGCGTGAGCTCTGCGCCACGTGTTCCGCTGCTGGCTTGTTCTCGCCAGCTGTCACCCTCGTACACCCGCTGGATCGACTCGCGCTCCAAGGGGCTGCCGCTCGGGTGAAAGACGGTGCGATCGCCCTGCCAGTGGCTCGCGACCTCGGCGGGCGCGAAGGGGCCTGTGAGCTCGGGCCAGGGCCCCCCCGTGTCGGGGCGAGCAATGCCCGCGATCTGGGCGACGAGCGTGCTGCCATCAGCAAACCGCCCGCCCGTCAGTTGCTTGTCCTGACCGCTGAAGGCGTAGGACTGAAAGGCGTGCCCGAACTCGGGCCAGACGCCCTCGCCCCACATCGCGGTCTCTCCGAGGCTCTGCCCGACGCCGATGACCGCCGGTCCGAGGTAGCGCCGTCGGGTTCCCTCCAGTGCCAAGTCAAAGACATGAGTGCCGGCGAAGGTCGACATCGGGTGGTCGGCGAGGCTTGTGTCGGGCGTGCAGTCTTGAGTGAGTCGGAGCCGATGATCGTCGAGCCGCTCGAGGGCGCGACGCTGACGAACCGTACCGAGCAACGCCCCCTCTGCGTCGAAGACGTACTCGCGGACCAGCCATGTGCCAGCGAAGCTCACGAGGCCCTCTGCTTCCGCTGCACAGGGGACGGCGTGAAGAAGTCGCTCAGCGCCCCGGCGATCAGCTCGGGGTGAGTGTCACAGACATAGGTCCCGCCTCTCGGGAGCTCGAGGAGGTAGCCCTGTTGCAGAGCCTCATGGGCCGGCTCGAGGCTGTCTCGGAGGGTGTCGTCGGGGCCAGCCATGACCAGGGTCTCTACGTCGAGGTCGGCAAGTTGACCCTCGAAGTCCTGCGCGAAGACGGCTCGGTAAGCCTCTAAGTAGCGGGGGCCGACCTGTAGGTTCGAGACCGCCTCCCGGTGGAGCAGCGCTACGTCGGCGGTGGGCGCCTTGGCGCGGATCCGATTCCACACTGCCATGAAGTGGCTTCCGTCCTCCTCGAGGCGCTTTGGAGCTGCTTTGGGAATGAGAGTTTCGATTTGCTCACGGTTTAGGCATGGCGGTCCCGACAGGGCGAGCCGGACCGCAAATGTCGGGTCGTCGGTGGCCATTTGAACTGCGATGCTCGCGCCCGTGTGGTGGCCGAACAGCCAACACCGTTGGATCCCCAGAGCATCGAGGGCGGCGCGGAGGACTCGGGCGTACAGCGCGATGGAGCCGGTCCCCCGTGGGTGCGGAGTGTTTCCGTAGCCGGGGGTATCTGGGGCCACGCACCAGTAGCGGGAGCCCAAGAACTCCATGACGCCCTCGAACATCACCGAGTGACTGGCCGTCTGATGGAGCAGGACCACCGGCGGGGCCTTCGTCCGCAGCCCTGCCATGCGCAGGTGAAGCTGCCCGTCGGGTGTGTCCACATAGGAGCACCGCGTCGTCATGTGGCCGATCCACTGTGGGCCGAGCGTCCTACCTGAAGGCTGATCCACTTCAACTCGGTGAAGTGCTCGATGCTGTAGCGACCGCCACTGCGGCCCAAGCCCGAGGCGCCGACTCCACCCACTGGTGCCATGGCGTTGGACTGGAACGAGTGCATGCCCAGGTGGACTGCGCCCGCGCGGATGCGCCGTGCGGCGTCCATGGCTCGGGACATGTCGTGGGTGAGTACCGCGGCCGAGAGGCCATACGCGCTGTCGTTGGCCGCGTCGATGGCGGCCTCCATGTCCGGCACGGAGGACACGGTGACGACGGGGCCAAAGGTCTCTTCGCGCCACGACAGACTGTCCTTGGGAGGATCCCGGAGCACGGTGGGGGCGTAGGTCCAGCCCCCTTGAACGACACCCCCGGTGCGCAGGACGGCGCCCGCGGCAACGGCCTCTCGAACGTGCTGGTCGACCCGGTCCAAGGCTTCAGCACAGATCAACGGTCCATAAGCGGTGTCCGCGTCCGTGAGTGAACCGAAGCGAAGCTTGCGCGCTTCTTCGACGAGTGCGTCGGTGAAGGTCTCCACAATGGGAGCTTCGACGATGACTCGTGACCCACTCATGCAGATCTGACCTGCGTGGAAGAAGGCGCCGGCCGCCACTTCTGCTGCGGCCTCTTGGGGGTCCATGTCAGCCAGCACGATGACCGGGTTCTTGCCACCGAGCTCGAGCTGTACGCGCTTCATGCGCCGGGTCGCTTCGGCCCCGATGATGGCGCCGACCTGGGTACTTCCCGTGAAGGCGATTCCGGCTACTTGTGGGTGCTCCACCAGCCGCTTTCCGCAGTCTGGACCATAGCCGGTGACGACGCTGAAGAGGCCGCTGGGCAAGCCTGCCTCGCAGAGCAACTGAGCCAGGTGTACGGCGACC
>PBPL01000248.1 GCA_002724675.1 Deltaproteobacteria bacterium
AGGCCGTCTGGTTCTTGTTCAACTACGCTTTTGACCAGCACGCGTCGGACATCCACGTAGAGCCCAAGCGAGAGACCTCTGAAGTGCGCCTTCGCATCGATGGCGTCTTGCACCGCATCCACGTCATGCCAAAGGCCGTCCACAGGGCGCTAATTAGTCGTGTAAAGACTCTGGCTCGCATGGACATCGCCGAGCAACGAAGGCCTCAGGATGGACGACTGAAGACGAACTTCAAGGACAGTGAGATCGAGCTCAGGGTGTCCACCGTACCGACCGCATTCGGCGAGAAGCTGGTCGTTCGTATCTTCGATCCCGACGTGCTGACCCAGGAAGTCATCAAGCTCGGCATGTTCCCCCCCGAGCAAGAGCTGTTCGAGAGCTTCATCAGCCGTACGAACGGCCTTGTTCTCGTCACTGGCCCCACCGGGTCGGGAAAGACGACGACTCTCTACAGCACGCTCCAGTACCTCCACACAGGTGACGTGAACATCACGACCATCGAAGATCCCATCGAGATGGTCCGGGAGGAGTTCAATCAGATCGCGGTGCACAAGCGGCTCGGGATTACGTTCGCCTCGGCCCTCCGGACCGTGCTGAGACAGGACCCCGACATCGTGATGGTGGGTGAGATCCGGGACCAAGAGACAGCTGAGGCTGCCGTGCAATCCGCCCTCACCGGCCACCTGGTGCTCTCCACACTCCACACCAACGACACCGCAACCTCTGTCACCCGCATGCTGGATCTAGGCGTGCTGCCCTTCTTGCTGTCGTCGGTGCTGGTGGGGGTGGTCGCTCAGCGCCTGGTGCGTTGCATCTGTCCCCACTGCAAGATGGAGGACTTCTTGACCCACGAGCAGGTCATGGCCCTGAACATTCCTGGGGCCGAGGGCCGGAACCTGAGGGTCTTCCATGGAGCCGGCTGTGCCAAGTGCAGAGGGACCGGCTATCAGGGGCGAACCGGTGTCTTTGAGATCCTGTCCGTCAACAGCCACATTCGCCATCTGATTGAGTCCGGCGCTGGCGCGGAGGCCATTCGTCGCGAGGCGCTCGCTGAAGGCATGAGCACCGTTCGCGAATACGCAATCCAGAAGATGGCCATGGGGATCACGACCTACGACGAGGTTGTCCGAGTCACCACCGAATAGTGGGGCCACGGTGCTCCCGCAGCGCGTACTCGGGGCCCCCCAGCCAAGGGCAGTCGAGCAAGACGAATCATCAGCGCCTAGGCCGAAACGACCCACCATCTGCCGCTGTCGCCCATCACCACCCGTGTGGGTCCATCCACCGGCTGCTCTGAGGGATACAGCGGGTCACCCGGAAGCAGCAGCGCCATCTGCTCATCAATCGACTGAAAGCGTGGCTGCACAGAGGGCAAGGGCCTGCGCGCCGAGTCGCTCAAGACCTCCTCCACCGTGTCGAACCGGGCGAGATCCCACAGCGTGTAATACGTGGGAGGGGCCAGGAGCAGGTCTCCATCCCCGTAGCGTTCCAGGGCCGCTTTGGGATTGACCCACCGAGAATCAATGACCTCGTAATCATCGTGCTGAGGGGCAGCCCCCTCAGGCAGCGTCGTGACCAAGAACCAGGTGTCGAAGCGACGGGACTCGATCGGGGGAGTGATCCAGTGGGAGAATCCGAAGGTGGCAGTCAAGTCCACCCCTGTCACTCCCGCTTCTTCCTCCAACTCGCGGGCAGCGGCCACCAGGTGAGCCCGGGCACAGTCGGCATCAAGCCAACCACGGAATCGTTCCATCACCTCGCCGTCGGACAACGGGACCTCCCTCCCCTGCTCCCTGTCCTGTTCCTCTACCCGACCACCGGGGAACACGTGCGCTCCGGGCATGAAGGAAGACTTCATGGAGCGCTGGACCATGAACACAGAGAAGCCAGAGTTCGCATCAGGGCGAAGCAGCAGAACTGTCGCGGCTGGCCGAGGCGCCGGGACACCGCTTGAGGACGTCACGACTCGTCCTCACTCTTCGTATCCATCCGATTGAGCTCGACCTGCGCGGAGCGTTTCACCTGGCTGTGCGGATCCCTCAGGGCCACATCTTCCAGAATGCGACGGGAAGCAGCTGTCGCGATGCTAGCCAGGGCCGAAACGGCGTATAAGCGCACCTTGAAGTCGGGGAAGTACGCCTGGCTCTGCAAGACAGGCACGGCTCTCGCCGTCGCCACGTGGCCCAAGCCCTCGATGGCGCCACAGCGGACGACCACCGGTACGCCTTCTTCTGTGATGGCATCCACCAGCGGCTGGATCCCCACGGAGCCCCCCAGCTGACCGAGAGTCGCCAAGGCTTGAGCACGCAATCGATGTTCCCCGTCGTCCTCGCCCGAAGTCACAGCGAGTGTGTAGAGCAGGCGCATGCCCCGCGGCCCCAACTCCCTCCACTGTTGGCGAGTCGGCGAGTCTTTGGCTCGGAGATACGCCCGAACCCGTCGTTCCACCTCTGCCGGAGTGAGAATCGGTGGGTCGGCCATGAGGGTTATCCCGACGAAGCCCCGGCCTCAGGCGCCACGGGCAACCCGCGCACTAGTTGGCACCGCCGTCAGCGGAGCCAGCCTGCCCATCGATTCCGACCATCTTCTGGAAGCGCTCGTTGCCGTGATGGGCCGCAAGATCAGGGTCATGTCTGGCAAAGGACAGCTCCGTGAAGCCAAGCTCAATCGCCTGCTCCAACATGTGCAAACTCTTGTCCAGTTCACCGTGCAGCGCATACAGACAGGCCAAGTTGTAGCTGGCATAGACCGAATTGGGCTCCAACGTGATCAGCTCTTCCAGCAGCGTCTGGGCCTCGGCAAAGTCACTGCGACGATAGGCCTCCAGGACCTTGACGTTCAGCTCATCGGCCCGACGCCACAACGCAAGTTCCTCATCGGTGGGGGCATCCCACTTCCGATCACGGGCAGATGCGATGCGATTAAAGGGGACCTGGGGACTGTCCTGGTACCAAAAGGCCACGGCTCCCAGGCGATCCTTCCGCTCGTTGTTGACGCCGTGATCCAACTGGACCTCGATGGACTCTGCGAAGGGAACAGGGTCATGCACGTGAAAGCGGTACACACTCGTCCTCGCCTTCATGCGATCCCCCTCGTCCAGCGTGACGCCCTGGAAGGCACCGTGAACAACGCTGACTCCGAAGATGTTCCCGAAGTAGTTGGTCAACCCGAGAGCACCTGGCCCTTGGGACGCGTCCGAGTCCACATCGAAATGAATGGCACCGTTCCCCCAGGGGCCGGGTTCTGCCGTCTGGACGACCAGTGCTAGCCCCACGTATTGCCCCCGACCCGCCGCTCGCAACACAGTCACGGGTTCTCCGGCCGAAGGTGGATTCGCCTGGGAGTACTGGGCGTGGAAATACAGGGTCCCCTCCGGGAGGGCTCGCAACTTCCGATAGTCGACCTCCCAGTGCAGTTGGCGCACCTCGTGGATGCCCTCATTGACCAGCGTGATGCGAGCTGACTTCGCAAAGGGCATCTTCCACAGCGAGGTCATGGAGCGGCCCGCGGAGTGCACGGCAAACGGCACGGACTGAAGATCCTGGCGGGCGCCAGGACCCACAGCGAAGAAGTCTCCCAGGGGAGCCTCGATGGAGGGACCGGAGTTGTCGTCCCAAGTGACCCGGATCAGCACGTCACGCCAAAAGGTATCGGCTCCCTCGACCGCAATCCAGAGACGGTCGATCACCGCAGGGCCCTCAAGCATGGCGATATCCCGAGACTCTCCCGGAGGGATGATCGGCTCACCCTCATATTCCGCCGAGGAACTTCGAGCAGAGACTCCGGGGATCTGATGGATGAGAGCATCCAAGGCGCTGGAGCCTATCCCCGAGATGCCAGCGTTCTTCGCCTTGCGGCCAGCCTGGGCAGCCGGCAGAGCACTCAGAGTCGTCAGAGCCACTAGGGTTACAACCAGCCAGCGAAGGTTCGAGGGGCCAGCAAACGAGAGCACCTGAGGTCGGGTCACGGGATCTTCTCCGGTGAAGCGGGTTCGCTGCTCAAGAAGGCGTGAGCAGTGGCGCACTCTACCAGAGGCCCGAGTCATCGTCCCCACCAGCGATGTCCGCCGGTGGCTGCCCTCCGTTGGCTCTCCGTGCTTGGTTCGGGGAAGTCCGCACAGCAGCATCCCACCCGCGGGCAGCCAGTGTCTCGCGTACGCCATCCAGGGCTGCTTCCCGCTCTGCCATGGCGTCCATCTTTGCCAGGGCTTGTCGACGACGCTTCCACGCAGCAAAAAGAAAGAGGAACGTGGCAAAGCCCCAAAAGGCTCCAGGCCCAAACAACAAGGGAATCAGCGCATGCCAAATGGTGAGGCGCCCTTTCCAAGAGGCCTCCAGAGTTCGGAGGTCTTGCCCGGTCGCCTCACGGAGCGCTTGATCTAGGGACCGTCCCGAAGCCAATTGGCGCACCATCGTGGGCAGAGAGTCGTCTCTCTGACGCTGCACGTAAGACACGAAGTCCACGGACTGTACGTAAGCAAGGCGGGCATGGGCCGCACGAGTCGGCCAGGCGCGTGCGATCTGAGTCATGGGTAGCAACGAGCCGGTGACGGCAGCCCGCACGAGCACCGCCTGGTCCGACGGCCGCAGCTCGCCAGCAAAGAGGAGAGCCAGCCCCTCGTTCAGCCAACGAGGGAGCTCACCTGCCTCGAACATCTGCCCCACAAGAACGTGCGTCAGCTCATGGACAAAGACCTCGCGCAGTCGATCGGGATCCGGATCCGGAAGATCAGCCCGCAGGTAGATCTCCATTCGGTCGGACCAGGCCGTTCCCGCCGCCCACGATGGAGGCCTTCGAGGCTGTAGGCTCCCGAACGAGTCCTGATCTGGAGCCAAGATCACATCCACCGCTGGTGGGATTGGGGCTCCCGTGTTCATGGAGATGTACTCAAGGGTCGAAGGCCCCACTTCGGCCAGAGCCCGCACGAGCCCTTGCTCATCCGCTCTGTGATGAAAGCGGATCAAGTCGGCGTCGAGGCGCTGCCAAGAGTCATCGGGAGGCGTCCACCCTGCCTGAGCAGGGCCCGCCCCCGCTGTGGCAACGATGACTGCTGTCAGAAAAGCGAGAGCGACAGTTCGCCGCAGAGAGAGAAGCCTAGTCGTATCGGCGCTGGTCAACAGGCGTCGACTCACCCGGGAGTCTCGGCGTGCCACTCCTGTACCGACTTCACAGAGAAGTCCGTATCGGACAACGCCACAATGCCCTGCACTAGCGCGTCAGCAGCAGCCAGTGTGGTGATGCAGGGGATGTTGAACTGCAACGCAGCCATCCGAATCGCTCGCTCGTCGAAGCGGGACTCCCGCCCAAGAGGCGTGTTGACGATGACAGCGACCTCGTGGTTCTTCACGTAGTCCACCAGGTTGGGACGTCCCTCGTTCACCTTGTAGACGGCCTCACACGCAATGTCTGCAGCCTGAAGGGCCTTGGCCGTTCCCGCGGTGGCGATCAACTGAAAGCCCAATCGTTGCAGTTCCTTTGCAATGGGCGGTATGGCGAGCTTGTCGTCGTCGTTGACCGACAAGAACACTGTCCCCTCGCTCGGCACGCGCTCACCGCCGGCCATGGTCGCCTTGGCGAAGGCTTGTCCAAAGGTCGGGGCGATCCCCATCACCTCCCCAGTGGACTTCATCTCGGGGCCCAACAATGGATCGGAACCTGCGAGCTTACGGAAGGGCAAGACCACCTTCTTGACCGACGTCATGCTCGGCCGGGGCTCTTCGGTAAGCCCGAGCTCGGGCAGCGTCTTGCCCACCATGAGAAGCGCCGCGTACTTGGCCAGTGCAATGCCCGTCGCTTTGCTCACGAACGGGACCGTTCGTGACGCCCTCGGGTTGACTTCCAGGGTGTAGACCTGGCCCTGGTGAACTGCGAACTGGGTGTTCATCAGCCCCACGACACCCAGCTTGCGAGCAAAGCCCGTGACAATGGCCCGCATCTCGTCTTGCAGTTCTTCCGACACGCTGTGTGCCGGCAGGACGCAGGAGGAGTCGCCCGAGTGAATGCCAGCCTGTTCGATGTGTTGCATCACACCGCCCACAACCACATTGCCTTCACAGTCGGCGAGGACGTCCACATCGAACTCGTCCGCGTTCTCCAGGAACTTGTCCAACAACACCGGCCGCTCGGGGTCGATGTCCAGAGCATCCTGCATGTAGTGACGGAGTCGCTTCTCGTCATAGACGATTGCCATCCCACGGCCACCCAGCACATAGGAGGGCCGCACAAGCACGGGATAGCCGAGGTCTTCCGCCAACGTCACCGCAGCATCAATGGACAACACCGTGCCGCCGTGAGGCACCCGCGCGCCCACATCGTTGGCCAGCGCCAGGAAGGCATCTCGGTCCTCGGCACGGTCGATGTCTTCCGGCGAGGTCCCCAGGATGGTGACACCAGCCTCTTTGAGAGGGATGGCGAGCTTGAGTGGCGTCTGCCCGCCGAACTGTACGACCACCCCCCGTGGCCTCTCCACCCGAATGATCTCCAGGACAGACTCGAGGGTCAGCGGCTCGAAGTACAGACGGTCCACCATGTCGTAGTCAGTGGAGACCGTCTCTGGATTCAGATTGACCATCACGGTGGAATAGCCCGCTTCCCGCAGGGCCATCGCTCCATGGACACAGCAGTAATCAAACTCGATACCCTGACCAATCCGGTTGGGGCCACCCCCCAAGATGATCACGGTGTTGGACCCATCCTCGGGAGCCTTCACCTCGCTCTCACCTCGCTCATAGGTGGAGTAGTAATAAGGAGTCTCTGCTTCAAACTCAGCCGCACACGTGTCCACGGCCTTGAAGACCGGTGCAATCCCGGCCGCCAGGCGCCGCTCCCGCACAGCAGCCTCACTCTGTCCCATGACGTGCGCAATCTGGATGTCCGTGAAGCCGTCACGCTTGGCGGCTAGCAGTGTCGAGCTAGACAAGGCGTCGAGAGAGCCAGCCAACCTCAGCTCGCTCTCGCGCTCCACCAGTTGGGCGATCTGGTCCAGGAACCAGGGGTCGATGCCGGTGTACTCTCTCAACTCAGGCATGCTCATGCCCAGCCGAAGCGCGTGCCGCAAGAAGAAGATGTTGTCTGACTGCGGCCGACTCAGGCGCCGCCGGATGGACCGCACGAGGGTGGCTCTGCTCTCCGGCCCCAAGGTCCCATCGACGTCGATCTCGTCGCGGCCATCGGCCCCCAAGCCGTGGCGGCCCTGCTCCAAGCTCGCCAGCCCCTTCTGCAGGCTCTCGCGAAACGTCCGCCCAATGGCCATGACCTCGCCCACAGACTTCATCTGAGTGCCGAGCGTCGTCTCCGCCCCAGGGAACTTCTCGAAAGCCCAACGCGGAATCTTGGTGACCACGTAGTCGATGGTTGGCTCAAAGGCGGCTGGGGTCTTGCGGGTGATGGCGTTGGGGATCTCGTCCAGCCGATAGCCAACGGCCAGCTTTGCTGCCATGTGCGCGATGGGAAAGCCCGTAGCCTTGGAGGCCAAGGCCGAGGAACGGGACACTCGAGGGTTGGCCTCGATCACCACCAACCGCCCCGTCCGAGGGTTCACTCCGTATTGGATGTTCGACCCACCCGAGTCCACGCCAATCTCGCGGATGATCGCGAGCGCCGAGTCCCTCATCTGTTGGTATTCCACATCACTGAGGGTCTGGGCGGGAGCCACGGTGATGGAGTCGCCAGTGTGCACGCCCATGGGGTCGAAGTTCTCGATCGAACAAACGATGACCACGTTGTCCTTGAGGTCCCGCATCACCTCGAGCTCGTACTCTTTCCATCCGATGATGGACTCTTCCACCAGCACCTCGCCCACCGGTGAGTTGCTCAACCCCCATTCCACGATGCTGCGAAACTCTTCGCGGTTGTACGCAATGCCACCGCCGGTGCCACCCATCGTGAAGGAAGGTCGAATGATGGATGGGAAGCCGGTCTCCTCGACCAGTGACCAGGCATCCTCCATGGAGTATGCGAAGCCTCCTCGCGGCATGGCGAGGCCGATCTTGTCCATCGCCTTCTTGAACAGCGACCGGTCCTCAGCCTTCCGAATCGCTTCCACATTGGCGCCGATGAGCTCCACCCCATGGGCCTCGAGCACACCTGCTTCCGCAAGCTCAATGGTCACGTTCAGGGCCGTCTGCCCTCCCATGGTCGGCAGCAAGGCGTCCGGCTTTTCGCGAAGGATGACCTTCTCGACAGCCTCTTTAGTGATGGGCTCGATGTAGGTGCGGTTGGCCAACTCCGGGTCGGTCATGACCGTGGCCGGATTGGAGTTGATCAGAATGACCCGGAAGCCATCGTCACGGAGCGCTTTGCAGGCCTGAGTACCCGAGTAGTCGAATTCACAGGCCTGACCGATCACGATCGGCCCAGAACCAATGATGAGGATCGACTCAATGTCAGTTCGGCAAGGCACCGAATCCGCTCTCCCAGCCGTGGAACACGGCCGGTCGGGTGATAGCGTGGAACAAGCCTGGAAGCAAGGGGGCTGGCGTTCTTCGACCCTCAAAATTCCGGTCTGGTCTCAGAAATTCATACCATCAGGGCGGAAGAGCGACCCGTACCTCGTCCCCAGGCTCCAGACGCCGTGGTAGGAGGCGCGGCAGACCAACACTCACCTGCCGGACATCCACAACCCTTGCCCCCAATGAAACCGAAAGGTCTCGAAGCGAAATGCTCTCAACAGTCGCCTCGACAACCGTAGCCTCACCTCCCTCTTTAGCAGGAGGAAGTTGGGCCCATGCGCGGTCCCCACGCTGCAGCCTTTCCACCAGCTCGCTTGGCACAACGGCCTCCGCCACCAGAGAGTTCGGGTCGAGGATCTCGAATGCCGGACGAACTCTTCGCGTGTTCCAGGCGTCTCCAGACGCGATATGGACAGCGGCCACAACTCCAGCGAGTGGACAGCGAAGTGTCGACTCCTCGATGGCGAACTCCAGCTGACGCTTTCGTTGACCAAGATCATCAGCAAGCGCCCTGGCCAGACGCTCCTTGTTGTTTTTTCGGGTAGCAGTCATCGGAGGCTTTGGGTTTCGGCGCACAGCAATGGACTGAGCCATCCTCGCCGCCCCCTCCTCACCCCCTTCCACCAGTGCCTGACGAAGTCGGCGCATGTCCGAACGCTCCATCCGCGCAGCTTGCTCCACCACCTGCCGACGAGCACGAAGTTCTGACTGCAAGTAGGCAGGCGGCGGGCCAGACTGAACACTGCGCCGGCTGGAAGGAACCGTGCGAATCGCGTCCTTGTAGCGCCGCTCTGTCTCTGCGAGACGCTCGAGCCTGGACGCCGTGTCGAGGGTAGCCAGGACCTGTCCCCGCTGGACGCTATCTCCAATGCGCACTGTCACCTCTTCGACCTCGCCCGGCACCCCGAACCTCACCTCCGCATAACGTGAGGCAACCACAAATGCGTCGGCCACCACGGCATCCGGTGGCGCTCCGGGCACACCGCCCCGCATGACCAAGAGGTCAGCGCCGTCTTCCGAGGCCTCATCGCCTCCAGACAACGGGGAGAGAGGCAACGGTTCCTCACCGGAGCAGCCCCACAAGCAGAACATCGTCAAGCACAGGGAGGCCTGCACAGAGCGAAGAGACGACAGCCTAAAGGCTCCTTGGTTCATGAGTTAGAACCGCAGTCCAGCCCGCAGGCTCGGGAGAGGCACAAGAGGCAGCTGGGGATCACCTGTCGGCAGAAGCCCGAGGCCGGCGCTGAGCATCAGACCATTTCGGGCATCAAAACGTACTCCTGCCAATCCGTAGACCACAAGACGAAACCCCTCTGCAGCAGCGACTACGCCACCAATGGCATCAGCCTGCCAGGCCAAGCCCCCCAAGATCATCGTTGTACCGACGCCAAGAAGTGGACTCAGTCGCCATGGCACTGGCAATAGGTGAGCCTCCACAAAGAACGCACCCAGGCCTGCGTTGGACGAAGCCACGGTGGGGAGCACGCCCCCTCCACCTCCGAGCAGTCCAAACGCCCAGTGGGGCAACCACTGCACCCATGCGCTGACGCCAACAGCAGGACCAAAGAGGCCCAAGCCCACCCCTCGGCGACGATCGCTTCGTGGATTCTTGAGTTGTTTCTGGACCTGGCTTAGCCGAGCGCCGTCCTTAGCGCCGTCTTCGCCTGTCTCCGCCGACGTTGGCCCCTCTCCAGTGGCGGGCGTCTCTGGCGCACT
>PBPL01000249.1 GCA_002724675.1 Deltaproteobacteria bacterium
GTCCAGACGAACTTCCGCGTCAAAATCACCCGATACCTCTACGGAGCCGTCTTGCACCGAGAAGCGATCCGACGTGAAGCGCATGTTGAACCGACCGCGAACCCTTGAGTCCCCCTCCTCGTCGGGGAGGATGAGTTCTTCCAACTCCACCGTGCCGAGCATGGTGTCGTCCTCCCCATTGATGCGCTCGAGAGTGAACTCCTGGTCCTCGTCGTCCTTGCCGTAATAGTTTGCGCTGAAGACCTCGCTGCCCAGCTGCAGCCGGGCGTAGACCTCAATGTCGCAGAGTGCGAGAGGCGGGTCTTCCTCGCCGCCGTAGACCTCCAGGCCATCGTCGATCTCAACCGGCTCAGTGGCCGCGTAGTTCACCCGCAAGGTGCGAGGATACTCCCAATCATCGCTCTCAAAGCTGGGAGAACGGTCCTGACACCGGGTCGAACGAATGTCGTCTTCACCCGGAAGGTTAATGAGAATGACCAGCCGCAGATCTTCGCCGAGCCTCGCGTACGGGCCCGGGTTGGACTCCACCTCCGAGAGTAGGCATCGGCCCACACCGGTACGCTCTGCAGCCTCCAGATCAGCGGAACACCCCTGCCCTTCGCGGCCATACGCCCGCTCCACATCCCGCAGATATGCCCAATCATCGTAATCATCGTCTGCAAGGGCCTTGAACGCCTGCCCCACATCCAGGTGCGCGGTCACCTGCAGATCTCGCTTCTGAGTCAGCAAGCCGCGAACACGCGTGGTCTCAAACGGAACGTAGAGGTCCAGCAAGTCGCTACGCTCGAGGTCCTCGACGCCGCAGTCATCGGAACCGTCATCGCACAACGTGTCGCGGGCCTCGAACATCTCGGTCCACTCGTCCTTGCGATCCGTGGGATAGAGCAAGTCCTCGTAGTACTCGAAGTTCTCTCCCCCCACCTTGAAGAAGACCTGGGAGTCCGCCTCACCCCAGAAACAACCGGTCAGTGGCATGACGGCCAAGGCCACAAGAAGAGGTCGCAGCTGCAACTGATTGATTCGCATGACAAGTCCCTCAGCCATCTGGGGCGAACAAAAGACCGAACGAAATCTACCTGATCGTTCCCGCAGAACAAACTGAAAGCACCGCTCCATGAGCGAGGAGAGCAGAGGACGGGAATAAGACGGACCACCTAGGTGTCGTACACAGAGAGGTCACAACACAGTGAAGACAACAAAAGCTGAAACAAGAAGCAAAGGATCCGGCAACTCGTCCGATGAGAAGGAGAGAAACAAACAGGCGCCTTGGAGCCGACCCCAAAGGTGCCACGGAGGCCCCACCTCACATGAAACCGTGGATGATCGAGCAGCTGGAGCGGGAACGACGACAACGCCAGGAGCAGCCCAGGCCACGTCTGCAGATACCCATCCCCGACGACCATCACAGCCCGGACATCGACCGAGGTCGGGAAGGCAGCGCTCCGTCATCGGAAGACACTCAACGCGGCGTGTGGGTGATCGACCTCTAGAAGAGCAATCGCAGAAGAAACCGTCGGGATCTGGCCCACCGGCGCGCTCAACTCATATGGCCTGGGAACGAGAACCGGCGCGGGGCTCCTTCAGCAACCTCAGCGGCTCCCCTCGGCTGTCTCGGCCCACCTCTACGGCTCGAAGCTGACCCCGGTGCTGAAGCTCCCGCCTCGCGCGCTCCGTCTCATGACGAGCGGTGCGCGCGAGGCGCTTCTCACCACGTGCTTCGTGAATGATCGCGAGGTTGCGCAGGGTGCAGTAGAGCCCCCCCACATCCCCAGCCTTGTTGTAGATGAACAGCCCCCGAATGCAGTGAAAGATCGCTCCGTCTCGATCTCCACGCGCCATGAGAAGCGCCGCCAGGTTGTGGTTCACGGCAGCGGCCTCGGGAACGCCCGCTTCTTCGAGCAGGGGGAGGCAGCGCACGAGCACGGGCTCAGCCTCGTCCCAGCGGCCATCAAAACCCACAGCAATAGCCTGACGGTAGAGTTCCAGTGCGTCGCGGGGAACAGGCTGCTGTTCCATCGCCAGGTCACGCCACATTCTCAGCGCATCCATGACCGTCTCCGACTTCGTCGCCTCATGGAATCAAGACACCATGCATTCGTCATCACTGAGCCGTTTCTTAGCATAACCAGGTCCGCTCCGAAGGGAGAACAGCAAGGGTCTCAAAGCCGGTTCTCCGCTTGCAGAAGCCACACCGCTGTCTCGACACCGTGCGGCATCAGCGCCACAATTCCCCCATGACATGGCATCAACGAGCCATCCCCTGGGCCCTCAGCCTCGCCGTTCTCCTAGTGGTCTGGGCGCCGACCCAAGTGCACGCGGAGGAAGACTTCTTCGAGCCCGCGGCTCTGGGCATGGGGGGAGCGGTACGGACCCTAGGGCCGGACACCTCTGCGATTCACCTCAACCCGGCTTCCATGGTCACTAAGGCCCGGTACCTGACCTCGTTCTCCTACAGCCACTATGGACGCGAGAAGAGCCATCTCTTGAGCACGGGGGCTTACGACTCCAAAACCAGCAACTTTGCCCTCGGCACCAAGTACTCGCTGCGCATCTTCGAGCCGCCCTTCTCAGCCGACCGTGACGTCCCCTGGTATCCGGTGTCCTCAGATACCGAGATTCGAGACAAGCGAAGGTTCCATCGCTGGGACGTCGCCGCCGCCTACGCGTTCCTACAGCGACGGCTGAACGTGGGTCTCACCGCGCGAGTTCTCCGCAAGGAATACGAAATTCGCGAGAACCGAGTGCGGTTCAGTATGGACTCAGGCTTCAACGTGTTCCCGCTCCCCGTGCTGGGGATCTCGGTGTCGAGTCAGAACATGATTCCGACCAACGACGACCGCTACCCGACCCGACTGGCTGCGGGGCTGGGCCTCATGCTCGACCCGGTACTTCAACTGGGCGTGGACGTCGTCTGGGACTTCACCAGCAGCGAGAAGCCCACCACGGATGTCCATGGTGGGCTCGAGGTCCGCATACTCAACCTCTTCGCGATCCGCGGCGGGTACTACAGCGACCGCCAGTTCACCGACAACTACGCCACCTGGGGCGTCGGTCTTGCCTCCGACCGCATCAAGATCAGCTTCTCGATGCGCATCGAGCTGGGCCCAATCGATCACACACTTCGCGAGGATGTGTCCGACGCCACGAACCGCCTCTGGAACACCATTGGCTTCGAGGTCGCGTTCCTGTGATCCCAGAGAGCCATGGTCTCCCAGACCCAGAGCCCAATCCGGCCAGTGGCGAAACCCACCTGCCAGTCGTCATTCCGGCAGCACCAGGCTCCGAACACCTGGCAACGGCCTGCACGGCTGCCATAAAGGATGGCGCTCGGCGGTTCTATGTGGTCTCGGAGCGAGCTCCCGAGGACTGCCCCGGAAGCCCAAGCCACGTGGCGGTAGCCGCCACCGCTGGCTTCGCGACTCGAGCCAATGCTGGCTTGAAAGCAGCGGCTCGAGACGGGCACCGTGCCGCACTGCTACTCAATGACGACACCCAGCTCCTGACCGGGAGCCTGAGGGCGCTGGCCGATGGCCTGAGTGATCCCCAGGTGGCAGTCGCTGGAGCGGTGCTGTTGCCCTGGGAGAGCGACGGGGTGCAGCAGTCGGGTATTCGTGTGTTCGAACGAACAGGCCGAATCCAGGTGCTGCAGGAAGAGCCGAGCAACACATACACCACCCGCGATGCGGTCAGCGGCGCAGCCATGGGAATCAACCTCGACACCTTCGCCGCCCTGGGCGGCTTCTGCGAGGCCTACACCTTCTACTTCGAAGACGTCGACTACTGCCACCGGGTTCGAGCTCAGGGCCACCGCGTGGTGGTCTGCAGAGATGCACGCGTGCGCCACAGAGAGGGCGGAACACAGTCCCGGGAGTCCCGGAGAGTCGCGTGGCATCTGGGCCGAAGCCAGGCGATCTTCGCACGCCGCCTCGGCGGGAGCTTCGTGACCAGGCAACTACGACTGGCCACCGCCATGACGCTGGGTTTCGGCTGGACCGGGCGACGGCTTGGCCCACGAGCCCTCCCACAATTCGCTGCGGGAGTCTGGACGACCCGGGGCGGCCTAGGGGCTCTCGGCGACTAGCCCTTCACCCCCCAGAGAACGGGGACCTAAGGTGGGGAGGCCGAGGCAGGAACGTCGGCAATCCTGGGGCGGTCTCGGATCTCCCTCAAGCCGACCCGAGCCTGCCGCAGTCGCCCCATCCAACTCGAGCCGACGCTGCTAGCTTCCTGGCCGCCTCGTCCTCGCACCCAGCGCCGTAGCTGCCGACGGCGCACGAAGCTTCCGGGCAGGTCTGCCATGCTGGCCCCGTGCGCCGCCACGACGACAAAGGGAAGCAGCCATCGATCGCGAGTCGACCAAGAGGCAGCAAGACCTTCGCCAGAAGCAGCACCCAATGCCATCGCAACGTGCCGAGCGACTGTCCAAGCTGGGGAAACGGCCAGCCAGCTCGCGGGCAAATGGGTCACAGCCACCCGAAGACGATTCTTTTCCACGAGAAAGACCTTCTTGAAGCTGGTCGCACCAAAAGCCCCACCCACCCGATGACGCACGATGGCATCTGGGCAATACCCACACCGCAACCCGAGGCGAGCCGCCCGCAACGAGAGGTCTGCGTCTTCGCCATAGCCGAAATAGTCGGCATCGAAGCCTCCGGTCGCAACCAGTGCCGAACGGCGCATGAGCACTGCAGCACCCGAGAACAGCAGCAGCGGCTCGGGTCGCACGAAGCGCCCCTCTCCCAGCTGCCCTCGCCCACGGCACCAGTTGAGTCCATCGGGATAGAGCCCGTGCCCGCAGTTGTCGAGACGGCGGGGGTCATCACGCAGCAGTATCCGAGGGGCCGCAATGTCCACTCCACGCTGCAGCTCGCCCAACAGCCTCGACGTACAGTCCACGTCGACGGTCGCATCAGGGTTCAACAGAAACAGATATTCACCACGCGCAGCGGCAATGCCAGCATTGGCTCCCGAGGCAAAACCCTCGTTTGTCGCCCTTCTCACCACCCGCACTGGGGTCATCGTCGTGTGCTCCGCGAGCACGGCGTCCACGCCCCCGTCCAGAGACCCGTTGTCGACCAGCACCACCTCTGCGGTGCGATGGTCCTGAGCCTCGATGGACCTCAAGCAGGAGCGTAGATCTTCCATCCCCCGGTAATAGACGACCACAAACGAAACGAGCCCGACCTCCGCCGCGCTATCCACATGGGGTGCAAAGGAGTAGTGAATGTTCAGGCCCTCCACCATCGGGGTGCCCCCACCGGATGATCGGGGTAGAGTCCCCGCGACATCTGTCCAAAGCCCGGCGAAAGCCCAACAAGCGTACCACTGGGAGGCCAATGCCATGCTCAAGAAGGTCCACCATATCGGCATCGCAGTGCCTGGCCTCGAGGAAGGCGCTGCCATCTGGGGAGCCAATGGAATCGGACTGGTCGAGGAGGGACGAGAAGATGTGACCTCCGCCCAGACCCGAGTCGCCATGTTCCCAGTGGGCGAGAGCCGCATCGAGTTGTTGGAGGCCATGAGCGAAGACAGCCCTGTAGGCCGCTTCCTCAACAACCGTGGCCCCGGCATCCACCACATTTGCTTCGAGGTCGATGACATCGAGAGCGAGATCGAGCGCCTCCGTGGGCTTGGCCTCCGTGTCCTGGGCAACCCTCCCACACCGGGTGCACACGGCTCTCTCGTGGCCTTTCTTCACCCCAAGGACACCGGCGGTGTGCTGATCGAACTCAATCAGTTTCCCGAGGCCTCAGGCAATCCATGAGCCAGACGTCGGGTCCTGGCGCGCTGGTTCTGGCCGGCTTCGAGGGCACGGAGCCGGACAGTGAAGAGTTGCGAGCGCTCGAGGCGTTGGGGGTTGGCGGCTACATTGTGTTCGGCCGGAACGTGGAGAGCCCTGCCCAGGTCCATGCGCTGCTCGACAGCATTCGAGCCCGGGCTGAGGGCCGACCTCTCCTGCTTGCGGTCGACCAGGAAGGCGGGCGGGTTGCCCGGCTCCGGGCTCCCCTCACTGAGTGGCCACCCATGGCCCAGCTGGGTGACACACGAGACGAAGCACTCGCCCGAGAGGTCGGGGCCGGAATAGCGCGCGAGCTACAGGCTCTTGGCTTCAACCTCGACTTCGCCCCTGTACTGGATATTCGCTACCCGAAGACTACCGACGCCATCGGCGACCGCTCGCTAGGACCAGACCCCAGCTCCGTGGCGAAGCTGGGCAGAGCGCTGATTGAAGGCATACAAGGACAGGGTGTTCTGGCTTGTGCCAAGCACTTCCCAGGACACGGACATGTGACTGCTGATTCGCACTACGAGTTGCCCTGTTGCCGTCTGAAGCCCGACGAACTCCACCAGTCGGACCTTGTTCCATTTAGGGAGGCTATTTTTGCCGGCGTGGGGGCCATCATGACCGCCCATGTGGTCTATGAAGAGGTGGACCCCAAGAACCCAGCGACGCTCTCCTACTCCATCTTGACGGACCTCCTTCGACTCAAACTTGGGTTTGAGGGGGTCATTTTCACTGATGACCTCGGAATGGGAGCTATTTCGGAGACTGGTGGGATTGGACAGGCCGCTGTTCGCTCTGTCCGAGCTGGTGCTGATGGCCTGCTGGTCTGCCGGCACCTGGACGCCGTCCGCGAGGTGGTGGACCACCTGAACGAAGCATGTGATCAGGACCCTAGCTTTGCTGCGCGCTGCGGCCAGAGCCGAGCCAAGCTCGTCGATGCGGCGCAGTCCTTTCCCGCCCGCCCCCAACCGGTTGAGGCCCTTGCCACCACTCTGGGCACTCCGGCCCACCAGGAGCTCGCCGTTCGGGCTAGCGCAGCAGTCGCCAGCGGCGGGCCCTCGCCCGATCCAACGACATACGACACCAAGCGGACCTGATCATTGGCAGCGGCGACCTCACCACTCGATGCCGCGGTCCAAGAGGCCGTCCGCACCGTCCGCGCCCGGTGGCAACAAACGCTGCCCATTGTGGTGGACAGCACGCAGTGGACCGTTCGAGCCGGGCAGGTCTCCGTGACCGGGGCCGTTCTGACTCAGCGACAAGCAGACGACTACGTGACGGCCATCAGCGCCATCCGTGGGACCCAGTCTGTCCCCAGGCCTCCGCTGCTCTCGGACCCCAACGCCCCTTGGAGCGACCTCCAGTGGGCTCGGCTATCGGCTGAAGAGCCCATCGACCTGCTCCAGCGACCCGGTGGCGAGCTGCAGAACCAGTGGAGCCCACCCGCCTGGGTTCGGCTCTTCGCGGTTCAGAATGAGCACAGCCTTGTGCAGCTGCCCGACGGCACCATCGGCTGGGTGGTGAGCACCCAACTGGATGCCGCGGGGGCTGTCCCAACCGAAGACCCCTGGCAGCACATCCGGAGGGCGGCGCCAAGCCGAGCTCTCACACCGACCGACTCGGCAGTCCCCGTCGGAGACCTCCTCGAGCAAGCAAGCCAACTGGCACGCAGTCGGCTGGGCCGGCCCTATCTGTGGGGCGGCAATCTGCCGAGAGCGAGTGACTGCAGCGGCTTCGTCCAATCGGTAATCTGGGGAGTCGCCGGAATTCTCTTGCCGAAGAACACTCGCGATCAGCAAAGGACTGGCGAGCCCGTGCCCGTGGACGAAACACGCGCTGGCGATCTGGTCTTCGTGAGGGGACGAGAATTGGGCTTGCATCACGTAGGAATGGTCTTGGAATCCACGAAAGAACCAAACCGCCTCAGCGTGATTCACGCCTCCATGAGCCGCAACGCCATCTTGGAAGAGGGGTGGTCGGCCTTCCTGGACCGTCACGACTACCTGGATACACGCCGGGTCGTGGACTGGCAGCACGCCCCGCTTCACCCATCCGCAGACCGGACCGTCCGTCATGATTGAGTTGAGAGACCGCAAGGTCCACGTGGTGGGGGCATCGGGCATCGAGGGAGCAGACCTGCTGCTCTACCTGGTGGGCCACCTGGGCCTGTCCGGGGTGGTCGCCCATGACTTCACAGCCGCTCCAGACGCCTTTCGGGAATCGTTTCTCAAGGCCAACACAGCAGGGGGTCCCGAGACGCAGGAGGCACGCCTCGCACAGCTCCTGTCCATGCCGATCGACCTGCGCCTCGGCTCCCGATACCTGGATGGCATCGACGAAGCCGATCTAATCTTCGCGTCGCAGAACTGGTTCAACTATCCACCGAACCTGCCGGCGCTCCCAGAGGCCCAGCAGGCTGGAGCCCAGCTCGTGGGGATCCTCGACCTGGCGTTGCAGCTCTTCCCCGGAACGCGCATTGGAGTGACAGGCTCCAACGGCAAGTCAACCACCTGTGCGCTGACACGCCACCTCTTGGAGGCCACAACGCCCTCTGGTGTTTCGATTCTCAGTGCCGGCAACGATCGGGGCAGCCAGGTTCCACTGGTGACGCTGGCGCAAGCAGACCCGAGCGCCGTGGCCGTCTGGGAGGTCTCCAATCGCCACTTGCGTGACAGAACGGTCGCATGCGACGTGGCCACACTGACCAACCTGAGCGCCAATCACATCGAGGACCATGGCTCCTTTGAGGACTACGTAGCCGCCAAGACACGCCTCGTCACGAGCGCGGGGCCCGACGGGCACGCCATCCTCTGCGGCTCCGACCCATACTCCCGCGCCTTGCTGCCCCAGGTGCGTGCCACTGGAGCGACGCTCTGGCAGTTCGACTGCCCCCCCACCAACAGCTCCACCGAGGGCTTTGTGTGGTTCGAAGGCGAGAACGTATGGCTGCAGTACCCCGGCGGCGAACCAACCCGTGTCCCAGGGGCTAGTGGACTTCCGCTGTGGGGAATCCACAACCGCAAGAACCTCTTGGCGGCGCTGGCCACAGTCGCTGCGGCACAGGTGGGCCGCCTGGACGGGGACCTCCAGCTGGAGCGCTTCCAAGGGCTCCCCGAACGCCTGGACACCGTGGCCGAAGACAACGGCGTCGTCTGGATCGACGACATTCAAGCGACGACCGCGCCGGCAGCGGCGGCTGGAATCGAAGCCGTGGGGCGCCGAAGGGAGGGCATCGTCCTGCTCGTCGGCGGAGAAGACAAGGCCATGGACTATGGGGGCATGGCAGACGCCACAGAGGCCCACGTCTGCCACGTGCTGTGCCTGCCGGGCTCGGGGACAGAAGCCTTTCTCGCCGCGCTGAACGGACGCGTCCCCGTCGAACACACAACAGACCTCGAGACCATGCTGATCCGAGCGCGCGAGCTCGCACCGGCCGGGGGAGCGGTCCTGCTGTCACCGGGCTGCGCCTTCTTCCGGCGAGACCACGTAGGCTCCGGACCTCCCTTCCCCGTTCGGGTACGGCAACTCCTAGGATCAGACACCGGAGAACGCGAATGAACCAAGAACAGCCACTTCAGGGCGTGCCCGCCCTTGTCCTGGCCGCTGGCCTGGGCACGCGCCTCCGCCCCCTCACCAATCACTTCCCGAAGCCGGCGGTCCCCATGCTGGGCCGACCCCTGCTCGGGCACCCCTTGATCCACCTCTACGCCGCCGGATGCCAACAGGCACACGTGAATGCTTTCCACGCAGCCGATCGACTCCAAGCCCTCACCGACGCATGGGTGCAGCGACGACTCCAGACGATGCGACTCGTGTGGTCCGTAGAGGCCCCGATCGTCCTGGGCACCGGGGGCGCAATCCGCAAGCTAGAAGACGAACTGTGTGGCCCGGGCAGCCCCTTTCTGCTCCTCAATGGCGACTCCATCCTCGGCCTGGACCTGCCAGCTCTCTGGAACGCCCACCAGCGTCATCGGGCCGAGGGGGCGAAGGCAACGCTGTTCTGCCTCCCTCGACCCGATGCCGACAACTATGGTGCCGTGCGTGTGGGGCCCGACGGGCGCGTCCTCGACCTCGCTGGCCTAGCCGCTGCTCCGAGCGCGAGCGAGGAGGAATTGGCAGCGGCAACTCCCACTATCTTCTGCGGTGTCCACGTGATCGAGCCGGAAATTGTGTCCATGCTTCCACCACGAGGGGAGGTCTCGTGCATCGTGCGACAGGGCTACGCTCCTCTGATTGCGGCAGGAGCGGACATCCGCGCGGTCCTTGCCGACGAAGACATGCTGTTCCACGACGTCGGCACCCCAGCGCGTTACCTGGATGCGCAGGCGGATCTCCTCACCGCCGCAGATCGCTGCCTGCTCCCGGTCGCTCCGGGCATCGACGCTCGCGAAGCACTGTTTCAAGAAGCCACCTACGCTATCGACAGCGACGGTCGTGAGTACGGCAACCCCGATGCCGTCGCCGGCTTGGCCGGAGCCCGACTCGAGGCGCCGGTATTCTTCGGGCCCGCCAACGAACTGGGAGCTGGCTGCACCATCGGGCCGGGAGCTTCCATCGGCGCTCTCAACCAAATCGGAGCGGGCGCACGGATCGAAGACTGCGCCCTCTGGAGCGGTGTTCAGGTGACGGATGGCGAGTCTCTTTACGGCACCATCGCTGCAGAGCTGGGCGGCGAACAACTGAGGGTCCTAGGCCGAGAGAACTAACCATGACGACAAGCAAAGAGACAATCAACGAACTGCTCCTGAAGCGACTCAGCGAGCCCGATCGAGAGGTGGCCTACTACGCGGAGGCTCCCGAGGGTGGATTCCGTCCCATCTCCTGGGCAGAGAATCGCAGCCTCACGCTGTCGCTCGCTGCTGCCCTGGCCGACCAGGGCCTCCAACCCGGCGAGTGTGTCGGGATTCTGGCCGAGGTCCGCCACGAGTGGGTGATGTGCGACTTCGCGAACCTGCTTGCCCGGCTGATTACGGTGGGCATCTACCCCACCTGTACCCCAGACCAGGTCCTCTACCTGCTGCAACATAGCGAGTGTCGAGCTCTCATCATCTCCGGAGCGGAGGCGCTAGATCGCCTCGCCCCCACGCTACCCCAGTGCCCAAGCCTGTCCCTCATCGTGACGATGGACGACGATGTGGACGCGCCCCCCGGTCTGAACGTCACCTCGCTGTCGACTCTAGTGGAGCGCGGCAGGGCGTTGCTGGAGGAGCATGGGGAAGGGCCGGTGCTCGAGCGGGCCGAAGCCGCCGAGCCCGACGACTTGATCACGCTGGTCTACACCTCGGGCACCACCGGCCCGCCCAAGGGGGCGATGCTCACCCATCGCAACTTGTTCCACGTCACGGAGAGCGTGTCGCAGATCCTCGACTTTGGGCCCGACGACCGCTCCATTGTCTACCTGCCCCTAGCGCACATCCTCCAGCGCTACTCCGTCTACCTGGGGCTGCGGGTCGGGGGGATGGGGTACTACAGCTCGCGACTGACCGAGCTCGGCGAGCTCCTCGGAGAGGTAAAGCCCACGCTCCTGGTAGCCGTGCCCCGCGTTCTCGAAAAGATCCACGCACGAGCCACAGCTCGGGCAGCCGAGCTGGGGGGCGTCGGGCAGCAGGTGTTCCACTGGGCCTTTGATATCGGACACCAGGTAGCAAGCATCAAGAGGGAGGGCGGGGAGCCCAACTGGTTCTTGACCCAGCGACACAAGCTGGCGGACCGACTGGTGCTGTCCAAGGTGCGGGCCAAGCTGGGGGGCCAGCTCCGCATGGTCGCCTCCGGCGGAGCCCCACTAGCGGTCCACTTGTCCGAGTGGTTCCATGCAGCGGGCATCTTGGTTGTCGAAGGCTACGGATTGACCGAGACCTCGGCCCCCGCCTCTACCGGGACGCACGATACATACCGGTTCGGGACCGTGGGGAAGGCCATCCCTCAGACCGACATCGCCATTGCCGACGACGGCGAGGTGTTGGTGCGCGGCCCCGGCGTGTTCCGCGGGTACTTCAAGAACGAGGAGGCCACGGCCGAAGCCTTCCGCGACGACGGCTTTTTCCACACCGGAGACATCGGGGAACTCGATGAGGATGGCTTCCTGCGCATCACGGATCGTAAGAAGGACATCCTCATCACGGCCGCGGGCAAGAACATCTCTCCCGCGAACATCGAGAACCTGCTGAAGGACCACCCGCTCATTGGCCAGGCCATCGTCTATGGGGACGCCCGGCCCTACCTCGTCTGCGCGCTGACCCTAGACCCGGACGAGATCGAGCCTTGGGGCCGGGAGCACGGCTGCGCAGGCATCAGCTGCGAAGACCTGTCGCGCAACGCCGATGTGTTGGCTCAAGTGGAGGCCCATGTCACCGCAGTCAATGCCCGGCTCGCCCGCTACGAGACGCTCAAGAGTTGGACTCTTCTCGACGTGCCCTTCACGCCAGACAACGGCTACCTGACACCGACTCTCAAGCTGAAGCGCCGTGTCATCGTCGGCGACTTTGGCGACCAACTGGAAGCCCTGTACGAATCCAACGACTCGAGCGGGGGCGGAGCCTCTCCTGCGCGTTGAGGGCCGTCGGGCGGCCACCCCACCGCTGGTGCACCTGAGTCCTGGGCGGGCCGTCTGGTCCGTTGCCTGGCCGATGATCGGCATCGGCTTGATGAAGTCCTGCTACTTCCTCACAGACTCCTACTGGATTGGCCAACTAGGCCCCCTACCCCTGGCAGCCCTCGGGGGCTCCGCCTTTGCCTGGTGGATGATCTTCACGCTCTGTCGACTGCCCGGGACTGGCGTCAACGCCCTCGTGGCTCGTCACGAAGGCGCGGGCACGCAGCAACACATCTCTGGGGTCATCAGTCAGGGGCTGTGGTTCGCCTTCGGCATCGCTGTCTTGCTGGTGGTTGCCGCGTTCCCGTTCCGAGGCATCTACTTCGATCTGCTGGGCTTTCAGCCGGGCAGCGAAGAGCACGCGCTGGGCATGGAGTTTCTGGGAGCTAGCCTCCTCGGCGCTTCCACGCTCGCGGCTCACTCCGTCACCAACGCTGCCTTTCGCGGCCTCGGCGATACCCGAACTGCGCTGAGCATCACCGCAGCAACCCTGGTCGTCAATGCCTGCCTCGATCCCATTCTCATCTGGGGCTGGGGCGGCCTACCCGCTCTCGGGATCGCCGGCGCCGCCTGGGCCACAGCCATCGCCAATGGTCTTGGCGCCGTCCTGGGCTTCCGCATTCTGGGAAGGCGGGGACATGGGCTTCGACTGGGCCCTCCAGCCACCCGGCTGCTGCAGACCCTAGGACGCATCGGCGCACCCGTCAGCGCCGAAGGCCTCAGCTTCTCGATGGTGTACGTCCTCCTGGGGCAGATCATCAACGACTTCGGAACTCACAACATGGCCGCACTGGGCGTGGGCCACCGCCTCGAGAGTCTCGCATTCATGGTCTGCGTTGGCTTCCAGGTCGGTGCAGCCACGATGGTCGGCCAACACCTGGGAGCTGGGAGCCCCAAGACTGCTGCGCGATGCGCACACCGGGCTGCCACCCTCGGCTGCGCGGTCATGGTGCCCATTGCGGTGTTCCTCTACGCCTTTGCCCCGCAGCTGTTCGCGCTGTTCGTAAGCGGCGGACCCACACACACAACCGAAGCGCTACTCACCGCATCAGCGGGCTCGCTCTATCTGCGCATCCAATGCGCCGTGTTCGTGTTCATGGCCCTGGAGGTGATCTACCAGGGAGCCTTTGCCGGCGCTGGCGACACGCTGCCAGCCTTCTGGATTGGCTTCGGCTTCACCTCCGCCCGCATCCCCCTGGCCTGGGCCTTTGCCTATCCCATGGGCATGGGAATCGACGGCGTCTGGATCGCCATCGCGGTGTCCACGGTGATCAAAGGAGTGTTGTCCTGGGCGTGGTTCCGGCGCGGGCGGTGGGCATCGGCGCTGTCCGATCAAGCTCTGCGCGTGGAGACGGCCAAGCCCTGACCCTTCCTGTCACGGCGAGGCATCCGCTGCCAAAAAGCCCCCGTGGCTCCTGTGCTGCCCATCCCAGAGAGACGTTGGGCTGCTAGTCTGCCAGTCTGTCGAGGTCTCGCGCGCGCGCACCAGGATGGTTGTTGTGAACTTCTCTCGCCCCACACTCTGGCTCCTGGCATGCCTGCTCGGTACGGCCACCTGGGGCGCCCAAGGGACCGCCCAGGCCGCTGACGACAAGCCAGCGCAGCGGGCCGAGCAGCACCTAGCTAAGGAGGAGTGGACCCTCGCAATCGAGGTCGCAGACAGCGCGCAGACACAGAGCCCCACCGCCAGCCGGCCCTTCCTCGTCAAGGCTCTCGCCTATGAGCAGCTCGGCCATGTGGAGGTGGCAGCCGCCCTGCTGGACGCCTACGACGAAGCTCGGGGTGACAAGAGGCCCGACAGCAGGCGAGCGGAAGCCCGAGACCGCCTCCATCAGGCCGCTAAGGCCGCCGCCCCGCCGGACTCGCCGAAGCCAATTCTGGACACCGAGTTGCTCGCCACCCGAGTGGGAGAGGCCACGGGCTCGGGACAATGCGCCCTCGCCCGTGCCACAGCACTCGAGGTCGCGACGCTCGAACCGAACCAGGCCGACAGCTATCGACTCGTGGGGAACGCTGCTCGCTGTGCCGACCAGAAGCGGGCTGCAGTCGCGGCCTATCGTCGCTACCAAGCGCTGGGCGGAACGGACTCACGGGTCGAGATGCTGCTGTCTAATCTGTCTTCAGCGCTCGCGTCCCTCACCGTGACCGTGGTGGGGGTCCCCGAGGACGCAGAGCCTACGCTCCACCTAGAGCTGCAAGGCGAACGCATACCAGCAGCGCTGAACGACGCGGGTGGGCTCTATTTCCCGGACCTGACTGCCGCTCAGGAGATGACCTTGCACATCGGTGGGCGGGGCATTGAGCCGGCACAGCACCCCGTCGCGGGGCTCAGCCCCGGCGAGAGACGCATGCAGGAGCTCACCGCCGACTGGATCGGAGTCGTACGCGTTGAGTTGACCCGTCACGACCCCAAGATGGCATCCGTGATGTTGAACGCACCCGAAGGAGCCCTCCAGCTCACGCTGGACGAGCCGCAAACGGTCACCGCAGCGGAGCTGTCTGCGGTGGTCAGCAACGAGTTCGGCTCCGTGACCGCCGAGCTCTGGCCCGAGGGCGATGTCTTGCGCTTCGACCCCATGATCTGGACGCCTTCGCAGCTCACGGTCGTGGGCCTCCCAGCCGACTCTGGCGTGCGAATCTTCATGGAGGGAGCGGAAGGAGCCTTCGTCGAAGAGACCTACGAGGTCCCAGCAGCAGGAGACCTGGACGAGGAACGGGGTGTCATCGTGGCCCCACCCCAGAAGTTCGATGGCCTGATTGGTGGCAATGCTGGGATATTCATCACCCACCCGGTGCTAGGCTCGGGAACCGCCGGCGCCGCACTCGAGGCCGGAAGCGTCAATGCGACGACCTATCGCTGGGACACCATGTCTGGGGTGGACCGAGTGCAGGGCGCCTGGGACCGGTGGAAGGCGGCCGATCGCCTGTACCGCCAGAACGAACGCATGCCTGCCTGGCTTTCCCTGGGCATCGGCATTGGTAGTGCAATCGCCGCTGGCGCCCTGTGGGCCGGTGCCATCGTCCAGGGGAACGAGGCAAGCGATTTGAAATACCGAGCCCAAGAGTTGACGGGAGGGAGCGAGTCCACCACCGCTTCGGACGTCCTTCAGGGGCTCCAGACCGAGCACACACAAGCCATTGCCGCCCACCGAGGCTTGCTCGCCGCCGCCATCGCCACCTCTTCGACGACACTCGTGGGCGTAGGGCTCAGCTTCCCCCTGCGATCTCGGGCTCGACAACGCATCAAATCCCGGCCACGGTGGGAGATGAGCTTGGCGCTCGAGGACGCGACTGCCGAAGGCGCCGACGCAGCCAAAGAGGAAGAAAAGTGACATGAGCGCTCGTCACCGACCCGTCACCGGCCAAGACGCCAGACGCGGTGTTCGACGACCCACAGCCATGGTGGGCTCTGTGGCCTTGGTGCTCCTCGGGGTCCTCGTCACGCTCGGTGGCATGCGCTGGCATCAAGGCACCACGCACAGCCTGTCGACTGAATCGACTGATGTCCGTCGCTCCTCCGCTTCCGAAGGTGTCGAGGCAAGATGGCTGTCGACCATCCGAGAGCGCATCGAGAACACCAATTACAGGTTCCGTCAGGCATCGGATCACAGCGACCAGTACCTCGCCTACAACCCCCGGCAAGAGTACCGAGCGACACTCGACGCTGACGGCCTGGCCCTGCGCCGCCTCCAAGACGGTGACGATGCCGACACGGAGCCAGCCCTCAGCATTCGCCTCGCTCGTTGGGGAGACCGCAACGACCCCACGCCTGTCCACCGCAGACCGCCAGAGCTCGGACCCTGCCGAAGTCCGGACCGCGTA
>PBPL01000250.1 GCA_002724675.1 Deltaproteobacteria bacterium
CTGGACGCCGAGGAGATCGAGGAGCCTGAGCGGGCGCTAGACCTGGAGTCCATCGACTCTGAAGAAGAGGCTCGTTGAGGCGCAGCCGAGCAGTCAGCCCCCTCGATTGACAGGAGTTTGGGGTGTTGTAATCTGCGGACACGTCGGGGAGGGGTTTCTGACACAGGACCACACCCCGCCGAAGCGGCCGACCTTTGGTCGGATTGTGGCCCGGGCCTCCATTTAAGTTGCCGGGTGCGACCCCCCCCCCACACCCGGTGGCGGAGGTTCGGGCCTCCTCTCCCCCCTCGCCCCAAGATGTGCTGTTGTTCATTCGCTTGCTCAAGGCGTTGCCGCTCTTTGCGCGGACGGTTTGGATCCGCTACCTGGAAGCGGGGTGCATGCTAGATTTGCCGGCCATGAGACTCGGTACTTTCTCTTCTCTTGTTTCCCATCCCAACTCCTTTGTTCTGTCCTGTTCTTGTTGGCTGGTCCTTGGCCTCGTGGTCGTCGTCGCAGCTGGCTGTGGAAGCATTCAGACGGAGGGGCTCGACGGCTTCACGCCGATGTCTCAGACCTGGGTGGTGGAGACCGCGGGCACGGCTCGAACACACAAGCTCGTGTTGTCCAGTGTCGGTGGGTACTGCGGCAAGCGAAGAAATGCTGAGCAGACGCGGCTTGATGCGGACCGCAGGCTGGCTGAGCGGGAAGCGGCCGGAGATCCGCTGTGTGAATCCAATGACCTCTGGTACGACGACTTGGCGGACGCCTATGGGCCGACGGAAGGCAACGGCGCGCGGTACCTAGAACTGGTCCTAGCGCGAGATGATGCGGGCCAGAGCGTGGACAGCATTACGGCGCCAGCAGTTGGGCACTACGCGCTGTTTGGCTCGGACCGGGATGGCAGCTTCACAGGGCAGCTTCGCTACTACAACGGTGATTATTGGGGGCGGAGGGCGGATGCGCACACCTGCACGTCTCCCGAGGAGGCGGACGCCGAGGCGTTGGCTGCCTTTCTCAGCGAAGACGAACCCGATCTGCGCGAGATATGGAACATCAACGGTGGTTCGGTCGACATTTCCGAAGCGGGGGATGAGCGCTGGGGGGTGGTCGTCGATGGCGATGTGGCTGACGAGAGTGGCGCCACTGTTGGGTCGTTGACGTCCGATTTCAGAGCCTCCCGTTGTGATGTGGAGGTTGCTGCAGAAGCGGACGGTGCCGCGCGCTGAGGCTCGTCAACAGGAGTTGGGCGTGATGCAGTCCCAGTCCTACAGTGTGCTGTGCGTTGGGTCTGCCTGTCCCGTTCCATTGGCCCGAAGGGTTGCTCTGCGGACAGCCTCACCCAGCCAGCGAAGGTCGCGGGGCCGGAAGTAGGGGTGGAGGGGCAACAGTAGGGCTCGATCGGCCAGTTGTTGTGCGCGTTCAGTCCTGTCGCCCTCGGGTGCCAGCCAGTCTCCCAGCCCAGGCACTGTGGGGACACCCTCTTGCCGAAGAAAGTCGGCGACTTGCCGGGCGGACTGAGCCAGCAGCGGGAACGCTGCGCCAGTGACCGGGCAGCCGTGGGACTCGTTCACCAGGATCACCGCCGGTAGGTTGCCGCAGTGATCGCGTAGGCTGCGTGCGTGGCGACCTCGCTGGCTTGCGCGGAGGTCTGCCTCGTCGAGACGGGCATGTGCGGCAGCACAGGCCCAGCCGGGCGGTGCGCTTTCTGTCGTGGCTACAGGCGCGAGAGTTTCATCAGCCGGTAAGGCTCGCAGTCGCTGCAGCCGTGGCTCATCTCTGAAGGACGAAGCGAGGGCAGAAACAGCCTGACGGAGCACTTGAGCCGTGCCAGGTGAGTTGAGGGGGACGCCATTGGACATGACTTCTTGAGTGCCCAGAAAGGCGCCTGGACACACCGAAGGCCCGGGGTCCCCGTCCACGGGGAGTAACACCAGGTGCCCGAACGCTGCTGGCCCGCCCTCTGGGGTTCGGCTCCCCATGGAGGCCCGAGCATCGACGGCTAGAGAAACCCCGCTCTTGTCGCACCAACTTTGAGCGGCAGGTAGTGCCGAGCAGTCTCCTGCAACGGGAGCCACTAGGATGCCCTGGGCTCCTTGGTCGAGCGCTTGCTTGATCTCGCTCTCTCCTGGATCCAGGCGACCTTCTCGGGGGTCCATCCACAAGATGTTGGAGAAGTGTCGCTTGGCGGCTTCGCCGATGGAGGAACGCCCCCAGGCGGGCACCGCGACGAGGGAGTCCTCGCTCTTGAGCAGGCTCCTCAGAGCACGACAGAGAGCGTCTTCGGGGTCGCCGACCCAGTGCAAGTACTCTCGTTCGTAGTGTTCGCTAGCGACTCGCGCCAGCTCCGTGGTCGTCCTTGCCCAGCTGCCGCGCCGATCTGCGATGGCGCGCAGAACTTTGCGATCGAGGCCGGGGGCATGCGCAGTGAGGGATCGTGGCTTCAGCACAGCCGCACGATAGCAGCGAGGAACCCGACACTCTGCTCTGGTCCCGACGGTGCCTTGGCTCCGTCGCGGTGTGGGTCTATATAGGTTGCATGGCGATTCTGCCCATCTACGAGGTTCCCCATCCCATCCTGAAGCAGGTTGCAGCGCCTGTGGCTCGTGTTGATGAGCGCGTTGTTCGTCTGTTGGAGGACATGGCGGAGACCATGTACGCGGCACCCGGAATCGGCCTGGCCGCCCCTCAAGTGGGTGTCTCGGAGCGCATATTGGTCACTGCTGTTCCTGTGCGTGAGGGGGTCTCCCGAGAAGAAGAGGCGGACGAGGAGTTGGGAAGCCGGAGCTATCTGACCGAGCTGGTGAATCCTGTGATCACCGAGGCAGATGGTCTGTGCGTCTTTGACGAGGGCTGCCTCTCAGTGCCGGACATGGTGGTCGAGGTGGAGCGAGCGTCGCGCATCGTTATCGAGGCTCTCGACCGTCATGGCCAGCTGTTTTCCTTCGAGGCTCATGGCTTTTACGCCGTCGTCTTTCAGCATGAGATGGATCATCTGGATGGACGCACTCTTGTAGATCGCCTGAGCCCCCTGAAGCGGCGGATGTATCTCAAGAAACTGAAGAAGCGGCGACGTAATGGCCCTGGATCCGACGAGCGCCCTGCCGTCGCAGGCTCTTGACGCCCCCCTCCGGGTTGTCTTTTTCGGCTCGCCGGCGCTGGCGATCCCGAGTCTGGAGTCGCTGCTCAGCGCGCCTGAGTTCTGCGAGGTGGTGGCTGTCGTTGCTCAGCCTGACAGACCCGCGGGACGCGGTCAGAAACTGACGCCGCCGCCGGTCGCCCGACGTGCGCGCGAGCGCGGGTTGCCCTTACTTCAGCCGCGCAAGTTGAAGTCGGGCGCTTTCCCGGAGTCGATTGATGCGCTGGCTGCTGACCTGGCCGTCGTCGTGGCCTACGGTCGGATTCTCACCACCCGGTTGCTCGAGGCTCCCCGCTTTGGATGCATCAACGTGCATGCGTCGTTGCTGCCCGCCTATCGCGGTGCGGGGCCGATCCAGTGGGCCTTGATCCACGGTGAATCGGAGACTGGAGTTACGACCATGTGGATGGAAGAGGGCTTGGACACGGGTCCCATTCTGGGCTCTAGGTCAACGCAGATCGAACCGGGGGAAGATGCGGGCTCGTTGGGCAGGCGCCTGGCACAGCTCGGGGCGGACTTGCTGGTGGACACCGTTCGTGATCTTCATCGAGGGACGCTTGTTGCTCAGGTGCAGGACCACGAGCGAGCGAGCTTGGCCCCCTTGCTCTCTGTGGAAGACGGAGCTCTCGACTGGACCGGGGATGCCGTGGCTCTGTCCAATCGGATCCGTGGTGTGACCCCGTGGCCCGGTGCAGCTTGTTTCCACGGAAGCCTGCGGCTGAAGGTGATCCGCGCCGAGCCCTGTGCTGAGCAGCAGCCGATGAGCGGCCTGGAGCCGATGTGCCCGGAGCCTGGTCAGGTGGTTTCATCGGGGGACGATGGCATCCGAGTTCGTTGCGGTCGCGGCGACCTGTTGTTGACCCGACTTCAGCCCGCCGGTAGGAAGGCTCTGGATGCTGTTGAGTTTCTTCGGGGGCATCGTGTCCTTCCGGGCGAATATCTCACTCCCTCGGCCCCAGCGGGGCACATGGAGGATTCGACGTCATGACTTCTGGCCGCCACCTGATCGCTCCGTCCATTCTGTCCGCCGACTTCGCGCGTCTGGGCGAAGAAGTCAGTTCCGTGACTGCTGCCGGAGCGGACTGGATCCACGTGGACGTGATGGATGGGCACTTCGTTCCTGTGATTACCCTCGGTCCAGCGGTGACCAAGGCGGTGGGTCGTTGCACGGATCTGCCTCTGGACGTGCACTTGATGATCGAGAAACCCGAGCGGCATCTGGAGGCCTTCGCCAAGGCAGGAGCTTCCGTACTGACCGTTCACCAGGAGACCTGTCCACACCTGCACATGACGCTGCGGACTATTCGGTCCCTTGGATGTAAAGCAGGCGTGTCGATCAATCCTGGGACATCGCTCTCCGCGCTGGATCCGGTCTTGGAGCATCTGGATCTGGTGCTCATCATGACGGTCAACCCAGGCTGGGGAGGTCAGGCCGCGATTCCGTCTGCCATACGGAAGGCGGCTGAGCTTCGCGAGACGCTGACGAATCGGGGCATCCCCGATGTGCTCATTGAGGTCGATGGGGGTGTGAAGGTGGACAATATTGGGGACTTCGCTAGCGCTGATGTTCTCGTGTCGGGATCGGGAATCTTTGGAGCGTCCGACTATGAGGCGATGATCCGATCCATGCGGGCAGCCCTCGCTCAGCCGGGTCGCGCAGCGTCCTGAGTGGAGCCGAGGTCGGAGGCACGGCTGGTGGGGCCGGTGGCGAGCTCCGACAAAGGAGCCCAACGCAGCCAGCCTGTGACTCTCAACACCCATGCGACGGACATCGTCGCTAGCAGCAGTCCGGTCGAACTCAATACGTGAGGTTGAAGCATGGCGCTGGTCGCGTTGTGCTCTAGAAGTCGCGTGGTTGCAGCAACGATTACTGCGCCGAATCCACTCATGGCAGCGGCGCCGAGGAGTACGAACAGTGCCTGTTGGACCTGGAGTCCGCGGCTGAGAAGCCGATGGTGAAGGTGACCCAGGTCGGAGCGGAAGAGTCCTTGGCCCAGGTAGGCTCGTCTCAAGAGGGTTAGCCCGGCGTCTAGGATGGGCACGGTGGCCACGAGCACCGCAGGCACTAGATCGAAGGTTCCCGGCGAAGAGGTGCAGCACAAGAGGGTCGCTATTCCGAGAGCAAAGCCCAGTAGGTTGGAACCGCTGTTTCCCAGTACGACCGTCGCCTCTGGCCGATTGTAGAGCAGGATGCCAGACAGGGCTCCTGCTAGGGACGCTGTGGCCCACATGCCGGGCCCTTCAGCACTCATAGCGCACAGAGCGGCGCACGCTGTCAGGCCCAGTCCGCTCGCGAGACCGTCCAAGCCGTCGATGAAGTTAAATGCGACCGTCATCCCGACGATCCAGAGGATTGTTGCGGGAAGGCTCAGGGACTCGAGCTGGATGGCGTCGATGCCGGGAAGCGCGACGGAGTCGATGCGTATGCCGAGGCTCCAGGCGACGCTGGCGAACAACAGCAGCAGGGCTAGCCGTAGGCGTGGAGAACTGTCCGTATAGTCATCGTGGAGGCCCATGAGATAGGGCCCGAGGAGCAGGGCGACGAGCGGGGTGGTTCCGTCGAGTTCGATGCCTCTTGAGCCTTCCGTCAGAAGCGCTGCAGTCACCAGACCGCCGACCACCGCGACGAATACGACCATCCCGCCCAATTTACTAGGTCGGGTTCGGGGCTTGGCTAGGGAGGTCGCCAGCTGACCGAGGCCGATGGCAATAAGCCCCGAAACAAGCAGGGCGAGTAGTTGCGGGTTGCTCATCGCGTGCTGTCGGGGGCGGCAACTTGGTGCTGAGAGCCCTCCAGGCCCCGGCTTCCTTGACAGGGTTCTGGGCGATCCGTAGCCTTCCGGCGCCCTGTGTGATGGGGCTCTTGTCGGGGCGTAGCGCAGTTTGGTAGCGCACCTGCTTCGGGAGCAGGGGGCCGGAGGTTCAAATCCTCTCGCCCCGACCACTCGATGGAACGCCCACCGTTGCAGGTGGGCGTTCCTGTGAGTGACCTTCTAGCCTGGTCTTTCATGCGTGTAGCCTGACTCTGTCGTTGGCCTTGAGCCAGTGGAGCAGATCGTCGGCGATGCGCTGTCCAGCTCGGCCATCCCAGAGCGCAGGTGGTTCTGACCGGGCAACGGGTTGGCCTCCTAGTATCTCGTTGGCCGCAGCCAGAAGCTGGCGTGGGTCCAGGCCCACGAGACGGTTTGTCCCTTTGTGGACTGTCACTGGCCGCTCCGTATTCTCTCGAACCGTTAGGCAGGGGATGTTCAGCCAGGTGGTCTCTTCCTGCACTCCGCCAGAGTCAGTGATGACCAGTCGCGCGTTTTTCATCGTCCAGAGGAAGTGGCGATAAGCCAGAGGTGAGCACAGGACGAGCCGCGGAGAGGTCTGGAGTGTGGAGCTCTGCGCCACGCCGGTGGCTGATAGCCCGGTCTTCGTGCTCTCTCGAAGTTCCCGGAGTGTCTCCGCTGTGCGCGGATGGGCTGGAAACAGCAGAGGTAGGTCACAGGAGAGTTCCTCTAGGGCGGCCAGAATGCGGCCTAGCCGCCTCGCGTCGTCGACCAGCGCGGGTCGGTGAAGCGTCACCAGGCCAAAGGTGCCCGGACGCAAACAATTGGCGGCTACCGCCGGAGGCGGACAGCAGCTGGGTAGTTGCTGCTGGAGGGTGTCGATCATGACGTTGCCCACCTGGCAGATGCGGTTTTGTGGAACGCCCTCGCTTCGCAAGTTGGCTACCGCATCGTCGCAGTGGGTGTAGAGCCGGCTGGAGATGGCATCGGTCACCCGTCGATTGATTTCTTCGACCATCGTCGGATCGAAGGAGCGAAGGCCGGCTTCGACGTGTACGACAGGGATCCCTGCTCGTGTTGCTCCCAGCGCGCAAGCGACCGTCGAGTCTACGTCCCCGAAGACGACCACAGCGTCGGGTGACTCGGTTCGACACCATCTCTCGAAGTGGCCGAGGATGCTCCCCAGCCGAGCGGAGGATGGCTCTTTGCTGGCGTGGAACTGGACGTCAGGCGTTGGAATGCCCAACTCTTGGAGAAGCTTGGTCGACAGCTGCGGCGAGTCGTGCTGCCCCGTGTGGACGAGCAGCGCTCGAACTCCGTCATGGCCCCTGAGCGCTGCGAGGACTGGAGCGACCTTCGGGAGGTTGGGGCGCGCCCCGACGGCGAGGGCGATGGTCAGTCGACGATCCATTGAATGGACTACTTCACCGCGGATTCCTCAACGAGGATGATGTCTCCTGGGAGCAGCCGGAAGTCGGGGGCGCGTCCCGTCGTTATGTCCCTGAAGGGCACGTCGTACTTCTTAGTGTCCGGTATCTTGCGGGTGACCTGGACCAAGCGGAGCACCGCCGAGTTGGTCGTGCCACCAGCTACTGCGATGGCTTCCACGAGGGTCATGCCGTCGTGGAAGTCGTAGCGTCCGGGCTTTCGGATCTGTCCCAGGACCGAGATCTTGCGAGAGTTGAACTCTTTGACGATGACGGCGACGTGCGGTTCTTTGAGGAATCCGTTGGATAGAGACTCTCGGATCATGTCGGCTGCTTGGGGCGCAGTCATACCGGAGAGCGACAGTGTCCCTAACAGGGGGTAGGACAGGTTGCCATCGAGGTCGAGTGGGTAGACTCCCGAGAGGCTCTCTTCCATATAGACCTGAATTTCAATGATGTCCTCAGGTCCTAGGACGCTTGGTGCGTTGTGCACCGAATCTCCCTCCCCCGTTTGCACTTGAGCAGTGGCACGGCAGCCGCTGAGCAGGGTCGTAACCAGGAATAGGAGAGTCAGGAGCAGCAAGTGGGAGCGGGCGATAGCCATCGCGCGACAATCTAGGTTGCTGGAAACAAAAGTCCAGCGGATAGGGGCTGAAAGGCCAGCCCCTCAGTCGTGCCAGAAGGGCTTTGTGTCGCTTGTTCCATCGTGTGCTGGCGCAGGTTTGATGGGTGTGCGAGTGCCTGGTCGCGGGGGGCTGGCGACTGGTGGCCTCTGCCCGCGCGCAGGATGGGCCGAGTTCTTCCGGGCTCTGGACTAGGATGACGGCCTAGGGTGAAGTAGGCTTCGTCCAGTGGGTTTTGGTGCTGCCTGACCCGGCAATGAAGGGTCTCGGAATGCCCTGGTTGCCAGGGCTGCTTAGGCACCACATTGCCATCGGGTTTCCTGCTGTATGGGACCAGGCCATAATGACGCGACTTTCGGAGACAATCATGCGTCGAGTCGACCATTCGCTGTTTCGGTTGAGCAGTTGCTCTGCAATGCGTTCTGCTGCCAATTCTGTTCTCTCGTGTTTGTTCGGTGTCGCTCTTGTCGCCCTTGGGAGCGGCTGTGAGTGCAGTACTGGCGCTGCCGAGATCCTGGTTAACCCCACTTCCCTGGACTTCGCCCAGGTGAACCTTGGTGAGACATCGAGTCTCAATCTGCAGGTCACCAACGAAGGCACAGGCCCGGGCACCATCGTGTTCAGCGTGCAAGGGGAGGGGCCCTTTACGGTGAGTCTGGCTGCGCCTATTGAGGTGCAGGCGGGGGATTCGAGGCTTGTCTTCGTGGAGGCAGCCCCCACCGTGGAAGGTGAGACATCGGATGTCCTTCGCTTGTCCTGGGGCGCGGAAGATGACGGCGACGGAGAGACGCTGGATGTGCCGCTCAGTGTGGTCGGTGTTGGGGTTGTCGTCGATGCTGATGGAGACACTTGGTCGACCCCAGAGGACTGCAACGACAGCGATCCCCTGATCAACCCCGAGGCTGTCGAAGCGTGTGATGGCGTAGACAACAACTGTGACGGCACGACGGACGAAGGCCACGATGTGGATGGCGACGGAGTGACCACCTGCGGCCCCGACGGGGATGTGGCAGCCACCGGGGACAACGACTGCGATGATGCCGATATCTTGAACTTTCCTGGCAACGTGGAGACTTGCGATGGTCAGGACAACGACTGCGATGGTGTCGTAGACGAGGACGTGGACGAGGACTTGGACGGCGTGACCGTCTGCGGAAGCCCCGCCGATTGTGATGACAGCAACGCAAATATCTTTCCGGGGGCCGTGGAGAGCTGTAACGGGCTCGATGACGATTGTGACGGCGCACTCGACGAAGACTTTCAGGGACCCGAGGATGATGCCGATGGAGACGGCGAGCCCGGCTGTACGGACTGTGACGATAACGATCCCCTTCGGGCTGCTGGCCGCGAGGAGGTCTGCGATGGCATCGACAACGACTGCGACGAGGAGCTGCTTGCCGACGAGGTGGACGAGGACCTAGACGGGGTGCTGCTCTGTGATGGCGACTGTGATGATCTGGATGCCAACAACTTCCCGGGCAACATCGAGTTGTGTGACGGCGAAGACAATGATTGCGACGAGACGACCCCCGACCCCGAAGGTGGAGTCGATGCGGATGCTGATGGCTTCGATGCCTGTGATGACTGCAACGACGCAGACCCCGAGACCTACCCGGGCGGTACGGAGGTCTGTGACGGCGAGGACAACGACTGTGACAGTGAGACGGAGTTTGAGCCCGGCGGAGAGTCAGACCTTGATGTGGATGGTGTGCCTGCCTGTGCCGACTGCGACGACGACGACGTGGCGAACTTCCCCGGTAACACTGAAGTGTGTGACGGTCAGGACAACGACTGTGACGACCTGACCGAGTTCGGGAGCGGCGGTGAGGGGGACGGTGACTCGGATGGCGTTGTCGCCTGTGCCGACTGTGACGACGATGACGCCGCCAACTTCCCGGGCAATGTGGAGGTCTGCGATGGAGCCGACAATGACTGCGACTCGGCTACGGAGGTCGCGGGGGGCGAGGGCGACGGCGACAGTGATGGGGTGATCGCCTGTGCTGATTGCGACGATGCTGACGCCGCCAACTTCCCCGGCAACACCGAAGTGTGTGACGGTCAGGACAACGACTGTGATGACCTGACCGAGTTCGGGAGCGGCGGCGAGGGGGATGGTGACCTGGATGGGGTTGTCGCCTGCGCCGACTGTGACGACGCCGATGACACCAACTTCCCAGGGAACACCGAAGTCTGTGACGGTGAGGACAATGACTGCGATCCGTTGACTCAGGCCGTGGGGGGAGAGACAGACGATGACAGCGATGGTGTGGTGGGCTGCCTTGACTGTGACGACGCCGATGACACCAACTTCCCCGGTAACACCGAAGTCTGTGACGGTGAGGACAACGACTGCGATCCGTTGACCGAGGCGGGAGAGGGCGAGGACGATGGAGACGGTGATGAGGTGATCGCTTGCGCCGACTGCGACGATGCGGACCCCGACAACTACCCGGGCAACACCGAGATCTGTGACGGTGAGGACAACGACTGTGACGCTACTGGTGACGACGACGACGACGATGGAGACGACGACGACTCCAGTGGCGATGACGACGACTCCAGTGGTGATGATGATGACGACGACGATGACGACGATGATGACGACGACTCGGGAGATGATGACGACTCGGCCGCTGGCAGCGAGCTTGTTGGCATCGACGAGGACTTCGACAGCGATGGGGACGGCTATACGACTTGCGGAGCCGATGGCAGTGTGCTCTCGGAGGATGACAACGACTGTGACGACGACGACAGCACCGTCCATCCCGATGCCGATGACGTCTGCGATTCAGTGCTGGACAACGACTGCGATGGCCTGACTGATGCGCAGGAGCAAAACAGCGACGGCGACCCCGGTGGTTCGGCGTGTGATGGCGACTGCGATGACTCTGACCCGGACAACTATCCGGGCAACACCGAGACCTGTGACGGTCAGGACAATGATTGTGACTCTGATCAGTCGGCCGACGAGGGGCTGGACACGGACCTGGATGGCCACACGCCGTGTGGTGCTGATGGAAACCCCGTCACGACGGCGGACAATGACTGTGATGACGGCGACGACACGGTGTACCCAGGGGCCCCCGATGTCTGCGATTCAGTACTGGATAACGACTGCGATGGGGTCGCCGACCCCAATGAGCTCAACGACGACGCCGATGCCGGTGGCTCTGAGTGTGATGGTGACTGTGATGACAGTGATCCAGCGGTCTATCCATCGGCTCCTGAGCCGTGTAGCGGCAGTGACACCGATTGTGATGATGTCGACCCCGATCCCTGTGTGAGCTGCAGCGATGCGCTGCTGGAGGACCCGTCCCGAGAGGGCGGAGTCTACGAGCTGGACACCGACGGTGCGGGTGTGGGTGAGGACCCGTTTGATGCGTATTGCGACATGAGCACCGAGAACGGTGGCTGGACACTGGTGATGCGTACCACCGACGACGGCGTGGCCAACGAGACGCTACAGACGGACTACGCCGATCTGCACGCTTTCAACGTGGGGGTTGCTGGCTCGACCAGTGGGGCCCACCGCATCGCTGCAATCCACTGGGAGGCCCTGGCCTCTGACGGCGATATCCTCATGGAGATTGAGCTTCAAGAGACGGACTCTTCCTCGTGCGACACGCTCTACTACATGGTCACGGGCGGCTCCATGAGTGTCGATGATCCTGGGCTGGGCACTGTCACCTATACCTACTCAGCAGTCGATGAGATCGACTCCCGCAATGCGATCCTGACGGAGGTGGACGGTCCTGACTACGATCTCAGTACGACCTACTCTCCGACGAATGGAGTGCCCTGGTTCTACACGTCAGTTGGCGCGCGTGTGTGGCCGGCTCGTGACCTCGGGTCGTTGATGACCTCGCCAGTGCCAATGGTTAGACATACCCTACTGGGTGTCGATGTGAACGGAAGCGATCGCGACTCGGTTTGCAGCGACCCGGCCATCAATGGCGTTTACGACCAATGGACCCTAGGCAACCTCGTGCGGGTCTATCTGCGCTAGTTGGTGCTAGCCGACCATCAGAGAAAGCCGCTCAGTTGAGCTTGGCCAACAGGGCTTCGAGTGACGACTCCACCACTTGCGGGGGGTTCGCTTTGCCAGTTGGGATGCCCTTGAGTTGGCCCTGATGGTAGTCCACGATGACGCCCGTGTCTTTGAGCACGTGCCCCGTGAGTACACCGCAGACCAAGTCCTTGGGGTGAATGATCGCTTCCCTTACAAGGCGCCGGAGCCCGGCCACTGTGGCGCAGGATGCTGGCTCGGCACCGATGCCCGCTGCATCCACTAAGGCCTTGGCGTCGAGGATCTCGGCGTCGGTGACTTCCGTCACGGTTCCCTGGGTGGCATGGAGCCCACGGAGGCTCTTGCGCCAGGACACGGGGTTGCCAATCTTGATTGCCGAAGCAATGGTCTCGGCTCGGATTGGCACCAGCTCCTTCCGGGAATGGAACGCCGTGTGGAGCGGATTGGCTCCAGAAGCCTGAACGACTGCGATGCGTGGTAGTCGGTCGATCAAGCCCAGTGCCATCAGCTCGATGAAGCCCTTCGCGATGGCGGTGTTGTTCCCTAGGTTGCCGCCTGGAAGGACGACCCAGTCCGGGACCCGCCACTGGAGATCTTGGAGCAGCTCGAATGCGATGGCTTTCTGCCCCTCGATGCGAAACGGGTTGACCGAGTTGAGGAGATAGATCCCAACCTGGTTGCAGACCTCTTCGACCAGGGTCATAGCCTCGTCGAAGTCCCCCTGGATTTGGAGGGTCTGGGCGCCATAAGCGATGGCCTGACTGAGCTTTCCAGCGGCGATCTTCCCCTTGGGCACGAACACATAGGCCTTGAGGCCCGCCAGGGCGGCGTAGGAGGCCATAGAAGCAGAGGTGTTGCCCGTGGAGGCACACGCCACTCGCTCAAGCCCCAGGTGGCGAGCCACGGCGATTCCCACGGCCATCCCCCGGTCCTTGAACGAGGCGGTGGGATTCTCGCCCTCGTGCTTGAGGAACAGCTGTTGCAAGCCCACCTCTCTGGCGAGTCCCGGGCATTCGTAGAGGTGAGTGTTGCCCTCCCCCCGTGGGACTGCGACCTGGCGAAGTGTAGGGTCTTCCAACGGGAGAATGAGCTCTCGGAAACGCCACACACCGGAGCGATCCAGGAAATCGGACGATGCTCGTCTCTGATCTAAGGCATCCAGCGTGAGGTGTTCGCGAGCCTTGGCGAAGTCATGCTGGACATCGAGGGTTCCGCCACAGTCGCATCGATAGCGAAGAGACAGCGCAGGCCAGCTTGTGCCGCACTGGACGCAGACGAGTTGCCAGCCCGACGTCATTGTGAGGCCACTGGAGTCGCAGGGTCCACGATGCGTACACCCGGGCAGTCCACCTTCGAGAGGTGGGTGTGAGCTTCCAGTCCAGCATCTTGAAATGCGGCCACCATGACGCGAGCTGCTGCCTGGGCACTCCTGGGGGAACGACACAGGGCAAAGAGGGAAGGCCCAGCTCCGCTGATGGAGCTGCCTAGCGCCCCTGCTCCAAGCGCGGCCTCCATGGCCGCGTCGGCCCCGGGGATGAGTGGAGCGCGGACCGGTGTGACTACGGGGTCCACCAGGCAGCGGCTCAAGAGGCTCAAGTCTTCCGAATAGCAGGCGCTTACCAGCGCCGCGATTTGTGCCGACTGGCTCACCATGGTCGTCAGGGGAACGCTGTCAGGTAGGACGGCTCTCGCTTTGCGGGTAGGAAGCTCGAACTCTGGTGTCACCAGAACCATCGTGAGCCCCACGGGAAGGGGCAGGCGGACGAGATCGGGGGGATCTACGGAGCGGACGAGGACGAGGCCGCCCAGGAGTGCCGGCGCGATATTGTCTGCGTGGCGACCAGAGACCTGCTCTTCCGCTTCGAGGCAGGGCCCGATCAGCTCGGACTTCCGGAGCGGGTTCCCCAGCAGGCGATTGACCGCGAACGCAGCCGCTACCGCGCTGGATGCCGAACTGCCGAGGCCCGAGCACAGAGGTAGCCCCTTTTTCAGAGTGAGGTCGACCCCCAGGCTGATTCCGGATCGCCGAAGGACGGAAGCTGCGGCGATACCGGCGGTGTTGGCTTCGGAGTCGGTGGGCAGGCGTCCCTCATCCCCCTCGATAGCGACAAGGCGAACACCGAGCCTGGTGCTTCTTTCCGCGATCACGATGTCGCCCATGCCCTCGACGGCAAGCCCCAGAACGTCGAAGCCCGGGCCCAGGTTGGCCACCGTACCGGGCGCCATCGCCGCAACACGGGCCTCTTGGAGGCGGTCGTTAGCCCCCCGCCCCTTCATGGGCCACTCCGTTCAGCGGCGGTGCGCAGGATGTCACCCAGCACACCCATGGCTGTGACATCCACTCCGGCCCCTGGCCCCTGGATGACTAGGGGGCGCGGGTTGTAGCGCTCGGAGTGGAACACGACCATGTTGTCCGCACCCGACAGGCCACCCAAAGGGGAGTCGCGAGCGACTGCACGGACTCCAACCCAAATACCCTGGTTGGTGACGTCGAAGACGTAGCGCAGCACTTCGCCTCGGGCCCTGGCGGCCTCGACCTCTGCGCGCAGTGGGTCATCGTAGGCTTGAATGGCCACGAGGAACTCGTCCAGCGGCAGTCCCGCGAGGCTCGAATCGACCAGTCCTGTGGCATCCACGGGAAGATCCCCCTCGGCGATGGCCGCGAGGCGGGAAAGAATGATGGCCTTTCGGGTCACGTCTGTGCCACTGAGATCCGCGTAGGGATCGGGTTCCGTGTAGCCCTGCGCGACCGCTTCAGCCACTGCCTTCGAGAACGGGGTGTCCTGCTCGAGCGCACTCATCAAGAAGCCCAGAGTGCCCGACAGACAGCCCTCTGCCCGGGTCAAGCGATCGCCGGTGACCAGCAGCATCTCCAGTGTGTCGATGACGGGCAAGCCGGCCCCGACGGTTGCCTCCGCTCGAATCGTTCGCCCGGATCTCTGTGCTGCTGTTCCAAGTGTTTTGTGATCGTCGAGCGATCCAGCCAGTGGTTTCTTGTTGGCTGTGACCACGTCGCAGCCTCGCTCGAGGCAGAGGCGGAAGCTTGCGACCGACGAATCCGAATCGGACACATCCACCAGTACGGGTCTGGAGAGCCGATAGGAGAGCGCCCCTTCAATCAGCGCTGTGGGTGAGGCTGAACTCTGGGCCCCCTCCAGCGCAGACAGAGGTTTGCTTTGGTTCTTGTGGTCGAGGACTTGATCTAGCGTTTTCTCTGGGAGCCCGGCTGGGCCGAGCAAATAGCCGGAGCGGTCCGATACCCCGACAATGCGGGGCTCGATGCCGAAGCGTCTTTGGATGGATTCTCTCCGGTCTCTGAGCAGCACAATCAATGCTCGTCCAATACTGCCGCAGCCCAAGAGGAGGATGTCGAGCGTTGCGGGCTGGTCCACTCCTGTGTCCTTGGCCTGGAGCCCAAACTCACCGTGGATCGCCCGAATGGCTCGGTTGATTTCGTTGCTTCCCACAGCGAGCGAGATGTTCAACTCGGATGAGCCCTGAGCGATGGCTAGAACGTTGACGCCGTGTCGTCCAAGTGCACCGAACAGACGTCCTGCGATGCCGGGGCTGTGGGCCATGCCCAGGCCGACGGCAGCAACGAGCCCAACGTCTGGATCGATGATGATCTCTTCGACCTCTCCGTGACTCAGATCGTTCCGGAAGCATTCCTTTAGGGCGGACTCCGCCTTGCGCCCCTGCTCTGCCGGGACGACCAGAGAGATGGAACACTCTGAGCTCGACTGACTGATCATCGTGACGCTGATGTTCTGTCCTGCTAGAGCCCGGAAGGCCCGAGAGGCAACCCCAGGAACCCCGGCCATTCCCTTGCCTTCGATGGAGATGAGGCACTGGCTTCGGATGGCGCTGATCCCTTTGACGGGGTGGGAGCCCGGGGTGAAGCTCCCATCGACCAGGGTGCCCTCTCTCTTGGGCTCAAAGCTATTGCGAGTGCGTACGGGGATCCCAGCCCGCGCGACGGGGATCATGGTGCGCTGGTGAAGCACCTTGGCCCCGTAGTAGGACAACTCGGCGGCCTCACGATAGTTGAGTTGACCAAGTACGCGGGCGTCCGACACCACCTTTGGGTCCGCGCTGAAGACTCCGTCGACATCGGTCCAGATCGTGACCTCGTCGACTTCGAGAGCGGCGGCAATTAGGGTTGCCGTGTAATCGGACCCACCTCGCCCAAGGGTCGTGGTGGCGCCGTCCGGCGCTACGCCGCAGAACCCTGTCACCACCGGAACCTGCCCTTGGTCGATGTACGGCTTGAGTGTGGCCACTATGGTGCGATCAGCAACAACCTGGAGCGGCGCAGCCTCGCCAAAGTTCTCGTCGGTTTCGAGGAAGGTGTCTGCATTCAGGGCGACGGACTCGCGGCCTGTCTGTCGGATGGCCTGAGCCAGCAGTGGAACGCACATCTTTTCCCCGCAGGCCAAGATGCGGTCACGCGTTCGGGCTGTTAGCTCGCCAAGAAGAACCACGGCGCTCAGGAGCTGATGGAGCTCGCTGGCGAGGCCCTCCAGTCTTTCCTTGGGCTTGTCGGACTCCGAGCCTTGTGGTGGCTGCCCGAGCCTATCCAGGCAGCTCAGGTGCTTCTGGAGCAATTCGTCGATTGTGCTCCTCGCTTTGTCCCTAGACCCGTCGACAGCGAGTTGAGCGGCTTGTACGAGGGTGTCCGTTACGCCTCCCATTGCCGAAGCGACCACGACGACCTGTGCTTCCTCGGCTGCGATCCCCACTAGCGACGCCGCACCCTGGATGCGATCGCTCTGGCCGAGGCTCGTGCCGCCAAACTTATGAACTTCCAGGCGCATGAATCAACAACTCCAGTTGGCAGAAGAGCGAGAATAGCTGACTGTTACACTCCAGCGACGGACACACCCCGTGCGCGTTCGGAGGCGACGTGACCCGAAACCTGCAGGCTGCGTTGGGTATGGGGATTTGTTGCTTGCTGCTGGGCCTCGTCTATTGGTTCTTTGGTCGCAGCCTTAGCCTCGAGGAGGGAACGTTCTGGCGTCAGGTGCTGTTCGCCCTCTTTGCTTTGAGTTCTGTCGGTTGGTTGGCGATCTGGTTCCCTGAAGCCATCGTGGCGGCATACGTGTTTGCAGGTCGAGTGCACGACAAGAGATTGCAGTTCGAGGAGCTCCCCATGAGCCTCAACCAGCTCTTGCTCATCGTGATTTTGTACCTCTTGGTGGTCCACCGAGATCGACTGGTTCTTTCCATGCGCTTGTGGTCGACGCGTGGCTTCATTCTGTTCGTGATCTGGATGAGTGTGTCTCTCTTGTGGACGATGGGCCCCGAGTATGGGCGCTACAAGGTGGTGTCCTATACGGGAGTCGTCTTGCTGGCGGTCACGTGTCAGACCGTTCTCGTTCAGTGGCGGGGCCACGTGGGTTACGCCGTGTTGTCCATTTGGCTCATCGGCCTTGCTCTCACGGTGTTGGGCTTGGGAGGGCTGGTCGGTGGCGAAGTTCAACGTCTGTCTGTCTTGGGCGGCGGCCCAAACATCTACTCGCGCATGGTCGGGATGGTTCTTATCTTCTCGATTGGGACGGCTGGCTATCTTTGGAAACAGAAGCGGTTGGTTTCGGGTCTACGCCTGAGTGCCCGACGGGCCCTGTTGGTGGCCTCGATTGCCATTAGTCTTGCCTCGGCGCCGGCGTTTATCTTCGCCCAGTCCCGTGGGCCAACCCTCGCCCTCCTGGTAGCCATTCTCTTTTACCTCGTGGTCTTGCTCAAGGCTGACTTCAAGCGCGTCCTTCTTGTCGCGACGGTTTTCGCGACGGTGGTGTGGGTTGCAAGCGCCAGCCTTGGCCTGAGCGGAGGGAGCGGCACCGCTGCTGGAACTCGTTTTGATGTGGAATCGGACAGCAACTGGAACACGGTCAATTCACGTGTGATCTATGCACGAAAAACGCTGGACATCGTTGTGGAACATCCTCAAGTCGGAGTCGGAGTTGGTGGCTGGCCGGTGGCGATGTATGGAATCGACAGGCGTAGGTATCCACACAACCTCTTCCTGGAGATGCTGGCTGAGTTGGGGCTGGTGGTCACCCTTGCGGTGCTGCTGTTGTTCAGCACACAAGTTGTCCTTGCGCTACGTACCTATCTCTCAGGCGAGCCCAGTATTGCCCATGAGTTGCTCTTGCTGTGCGCAGTCACTTTTGTGTTTTTTCTGGGGGCATCGCAGGCGTCTGGCGACATCGTCCATGCTCGTTCTGTTTGGCAGTTTCTAGTTCTTATGGAACTGGCACGCCGCTCCGTTGAGTTCGGTAGCTCTCTCGGGTTGCCGCTAGAGTCTCGATGGTGATCGAAGGTCGAGCTTGGCTCAGTTCGGGTCGAGGCCCTTAACTGGAGAGACCCCCGTTCTTGTCTGCTTTGGGAGCCTTTGATGCAGTTTTCGTTTCTCTCTTGGGTGAGTCTTCCTCGTCATCCCCATAGCCATAGCCATAGCGACCGTAGCCGTACTTGCCGTACCCATACCGATAGCCGTAGCCATAGCCATAGCCGTAGCCGAAGCCGGACCGAGGATCGACTTCGTTGACGACGGCTCCCAAGATGGTTGCGTTGACTGAGCGAAGGTTGCGCGCTGAGGCAGCAAATGCCTTTCGATGGGTCACGCCGGCCCGAACCACCATGACCACACCGTCGACCAGTCGGCTCAAGATCGAAGCATCGGTGGCCAGCATCAGCGGCGGCGAGTCGTAGATGAGCCAGTCGTAGCGTCGTCTCAACTCCCGAGCGAGGTTGTTGAAGGCCGCAGAGGCCAGGATCTCCGCTGGGTTGGGCGCGTGTGCTCCCGCAGTGAGGATGTGTAGGCCAGAGTTGATCTCTCGAATGGCCTCATCCAGGCTGCAATCACCCAAGAGGACCTGGCCAATGCCGATGTCGTTGTCCAGGTCAAACACGCGATGGGCGCGGGGCCGCCTGAGGTCCGTGTCGATGAGGAGGACTCGCTTGTTGGCGGCGGCGAGGATGGCCGCAAGGTTGCTGGCTACGCTTGTCTTGCCTTCGCCAACCCCGGCGCTGGTCACCAATAGTGACTTGAAGTCTTCTTTGGGGCCCATGAACAAGAGGTTGGTTCGGATGCCCCGGAAGGACTCGCTGAACATGGAGGTCGGGTGGGTTAGCACGTAGGCGTCGGCATAGCCCTTTCGTTCACTACGCTTGTGAGATTCCTTCTTGTCCGCATTGGCTGGCCTGACGGTGGGTATGGTGCCGAGCACGGTGATCCCGAGTCGCTCCTCCACCTCGGGAGCGTGACGAATAGCATCGTCCAGTTGGTCGAGCGCAACCGCGGCCATGATGCCGAGGAAGAGTCCCAGCAGCACGCCCATGGTTATATTGAGGCCCACCCTGGGGCGGCTGGGCTTGGTGGGCGCAACCGCTCTTTCGTACTGGTGAACATTGGTTGTCTCGAGTCGACTTGCCAACTCGGTCGTTGTCCGTCGCTCGCTCACCATCGAGGCCAACCTCCTCTTGTCCCTGAGGTCCAGGACCAGTTGGTTGTACTCACTCTCTAGGCGACTCAACGCTACGGCCGAAGCTGTCTGCGAATCGAGACGGTCACGGAGCATTCGCTCGTTCTCGTAGGCCTCATCTAGTTGGCTCTGGAGCCCACGAAGGATGCGCTCTAGCTCGCTGGCGAGAGCGTTTCGGCTGTGGGTCAGTTCGGCACGCAGGGAGACTAGGCTGGGATGCTTTGGACCGACAATCGCGCTCTGTTGAGCTTCTTTTGCCTGGAGCGTGTGGACCCGCCTCCTCTGCTCCTGGACGAGAGAGTCCTTTTGGATGTGCGGTGGAGCGTCCCCATCTTGCGCCTTCAGATAGCGTTTGACTTCGTCCAGCTCACTCTGCAGTGCAATTCGATGGATTTCGGCGTTGGTGAGCGCCGAACTGAGAGCGGCTACCTGCTGAACCACCGAGTTCTCAGAGTCTTCGTCGGGACGACCGAGAATTTGGTGTTCCTCCCTGAACCGGTAGAGTCGGCCCTCAGCTTCTCGCACTCCGTTCTTCAGGCCTTCTTGCTCAGCCGTCAACCATTCAATGGCGCCAGTTGTTGCTTGGCGCTGAAGGTGAAAGGTGTAGTCGAGATAGGCCTCGACAATTGCATTCGCCAACTCTGCAACCTCGACGGGGTCGGCTCCTGACACAATGATCTTGACGATTTCCGTGCCATCAACGGGCAGGACTCGCGAGTTCTTACTCAACCACTTGATGGCTCTTGCGCGACGTTCTTGCTCGGGGACCTCGACTCCATTGGAGTCGACGGGAGGACCGCCGATTTCCGGTCGTTGGTCGAGCCCGTAGCGGTCAACGACTCGGCCCAGTACGGGCTCGCCGCGGAGGAGATGTGGCTGAGTCTCCAGGTATCGCTCGAAAGCCCGATTGTTGCGTCGCCCTGCTTGTAGCCGGTAGTCCCCCTCGGCTTTGCCCAGGAACTGTGGCGCCTCTCTGCCGATGAGCATGGAGGCTGAAGCCGTGTAGGTTTTTTCCTGCGCAAGGGTGAAGAGCGTAATCGCCGCCACCACGATAGCCATCACCAGAGGCACCACCCACCAACGAGTGCGCACAGCCTCGATGTACTGAGCCAACGACGGTTGCCCAGCCATTTCAGCGTTGTTGACCGACGGCAGGGGCCGGATTACGGCCTCAGGTCGGTCTTGCTCGGGAGTGGTGATCATTGGGGTCGTCGAGTTGGGGTCCAGGAGACTAGTTACTGTTGTCTCATGCAGGCAGGCCAGCGCGAGGTTTCAGAAGCATCGGCAGGCCTGCGTTGTTCCGGCGCCTGTCGCTCTTGAGTTGTTGTTGGTGTGCCGGCAGTGGATGCTTCACCAAGGGCTAGTCTCCAGTATAGCCTCTTTAGCTCGGATCCATTCTGATGCTTTGGTCCTCCCCATGTTCGCATGTCTCATGAGCAATCAGGTGAGCTTCTGACATCCATTCGTCTCTCAGCAATGTAGTTCTAGGATGTCTCTCGTGCATGTCTTTCGTTTGTGGGTGCCTCAAGCATAGCGAGGCTGGCGAGGCTAGTGTTATCCATGGCGAGCACGGCGAACCGGAGTTGAGGGGGCCCTTTGGGGCCTAGGCAGGAGCAATTCTCTTGAGTTCAGATCCGTTTATTCATGCCTCTTCCTATGTGGACGATGGTGCCTCTATTGGTGTTGGAACTCGCATTTGGTTCTTCTGCCATGTGCAGACCGGGGCCACGATTGGGCGCGACTGCATCCTGGGCCAGAACGTCAACATTGACCGTGGTGTTGTCGTGGGGGATCGGGTCAAGATCCAGAACAACGTGTCCGTCTACAACGGCGTGGTTATTGAAGATGATGTGTTTCTCGGCCCCAGTTGTGTCTTCACCAACGTCATCAATCCCAGGGCGTTTGTGGAGCGCAAGACAGAGTTCCGCCCCACCCGAGTCTGCCGGGGCGCGACCGTGGGGGCCAACGCGACGGTAGTCTGTGGTCACGACGTGGGAGAGTACGCCATGGTGGGGGCTGGTGCGGTGGTGACTCGCAGCGTCGCCCCCCATGCTCTTGTCCTTGGCATGCCGGCCCGTCGGGTTGGTTGGGTGTGTCGCTGTGGCGATCGACTCGACTTCGCTGGACGTTCCGAGACTGAATGCCGCTCTTGCGATGACCGCTATGCTTCCCTTGGGCCGGAGGCCATTCAGAGGGTGGATGATGCTGAGGCCCCGAGCGTTGCTTCTATGGGGGAGGATCAATGAATTTTGCATTGGTCGGTGCCGCTGGCTTTGTTGCGCCCAGGCACATGAAGGCGATTCGCGACACGGGCAATACGCTCCTGGCGGCGGTAGACCCGCACGACTCGGTGGGGGTCTTGGATACGTATTTTCCTGATGCCCGCTTCTTTCCAGAGATCGAACGGTTCGACCGTCATCTGGAGAAGCTGAGGCGCTTGTCCGATGACGATCGCGTTCACTACATGAGCATTTGCTCTCCCAACTTTCTTCATGATGCTCATGTGCGGCTTGCTCTTCGGGTCAAGGCGCACGCCATCTGTGAGAAGCCGCTTGTGATCAATCCTTGGAACCTGGATCAGCTGGCGGAGCTAGAGGCCGACTCTGGTTACCGAGTCTATACGGTCTTGCAGTTGCGCCTCGCGCCGTCTTTGGTGGCCCTGAAAGAGCGCCTCGAATCGAGTCCGCCGGGGCAACGCGTAGAGGTTGACTTGACCTACATCACCCGCCGGGGCCCGTGGTACCACGCGTCGTGGAAGGGAGCTCAAGAACGCTCTGGTGGCATCGCCATGAACATTGGCATTCACTTCTTCGATCTCTTGTTGTGGTTGTTTGGCGAAGTGGAGACCAGCTCGCTGCACGTCAATCGACCCGAGCGTATGGCAGGAGTCCTAGAGCTGGAGAGGGCTCGAGTGCGTTGGTTCCTCTCGTGTGCCCGCGAAGATCTCCCGCAGCAAGTGGCTGCCCAGGGCGGCCACGCCTATCGATCGCTGACGATGGACGGTGAGGCCATTGATTTCACGAGCGGTTTTGTGGACCTGCACACCCGTGTGTACGAAGACATCCTCTCTGGCGGTGGGTTCGGAATCGCGGATGCTCGCCCCTCCATTAAGCTGGTGCGTGCTATTC
>PBPL01000251.1 GCA_002724675.1 Deltaproteobacteria bacterium
AGAGCTGGTGATGCCACAGATTGTTCGCTCTTCGCCCATGGGAAGTCCGTACCGGGTTACAGGTTATAGATGTCCGCCTTGTAGCGGCTCAGGTTGCTCGGGTTCGAGAACCACTCTGCCGTGGCGGCGAGGCCCCGTCTCAAGCCGTCGAGGCCACCATAGGTCGGCTCCCAGCCCAGCACCTCTCGGGCTTTCTCGTTAGAGGCCCACAGCCGGTCCACCTCGCTGGCTTCTGGGCGGAGTCGCTGCTCGTCTAGTTCGATGCGCACATCGGCTCCCATGACTTCCGCGATGGTGGCTGTCAGGTCTTGGATGGACACCTCGAAGTTGCTTCCTACGTTCACCACCTGGCCCACGGCGTCGTCGGACTGAGCGGCTGCAATGAATCCGGCCACGGTATCCAGCACGTAGCTGAAGTCACGGGTGGGATGGAGCGCTCCCAGCTTCAGGACGTCTTTGCCCTGGGCAATCTGAGTGATGACAGTGGGAATGATGGCTCGGGCGGATTGGCGGGGGCCGTAGGTGTTGAAGGGTCGAAGAACCGTGACTGGTGTCTCGAACGATCGCTGAAAGGCGAGCGCCATCTGGTCGGCGCCGATCTTGCTCGCCGAGTAGGGAGACTGTCCCTGAAGTGGATGCTCTTCTGTGATTGGTACGAACAGAGCCGTGCCGTAGACCTCTGAGGTCGACGTCTGAACAAACCGCTCCACCCCAGTGGTACGGGCAGCCTGCAGCAGGTTCAGTGTGCCCCGAATGTTGGTGTCTACGTAGGTGTCGGGGGAGTGGTACGAATATGGGATGGCGATCAGAGCTGCTAGGTGAAAGACAACCTGGCACCCGTCCATGGCAGCCCGTACGCCGTGTGGATCTCGGATGTCACCGGAGAACACGTCGAGCTTGGACAGCACAGCCGGGTCGAGGGTGTCGAGCCAGCCCCAGCTGTTGAACGAGTTGTACAAGGTGAAGGCTCGGACTTCGTGCCCCTGTCGAACCAGTTGCTCACAGAGATGCGAGCCGATGAAACCATCGGCGCCTGTCACCAAGAGCCGCTTTCCCTGAAGATCCACTGAGTTCTCTTGCTCCCGGTGCTCGGAACCCTTGGCGCCAATGCTCAAGGTGTCCGGGCGGCGGCAGCATAACAGCCGCGGGCACGGCTGCCGCCCATGGGGCTCAACTCAGGTCTACTAGAACGTTCTTAACGCGGGTGTACTCCATCAGCGCGTCCCGGCCACCTTCCTTGCCCCATCCGCTCTGCTTGAAGCCGCCGAAGGGTACATTGTTGGGCAGAGTTCCGTAGTTGTTGATCCAGACAACGCCGGCCTCAAGCCCTGCTGCCATCTTGTGGGCGCGGCTCAGTTTCTCGGTCCAGACCCCGGCGGCCAGCCCGTATTGCGTTTGGTTGGCGAGGCGCAGCGCCTCTTCATCCGAGTCAAAGGGCGTCACCGAGAGAACGGGCCCGAACACCTCGTCATCCCACAGCGTCATCCCGGGTGCCACGCCAGTGAAGATGTGCGGCCCAAGGAAGTTGGTGCCGTCAGCGAGCCCGTCACGCAGTTCTGCCTTGAGGTGCAAGCTGGCTCCCTGAGGCTCGCCGTTGTCGATGAAGCTCTGGACGCGGTCCTTGTGCTGCCCGCTGATGAGTGGGCCGAGCATCGTGGCTGGGTCCATGGGGTCTCCTACCTGCAGCCCCTGGGCGAAGGCGGCGATTCCGCCGAGCAGTTGATCGTGGACCGAGCGGTGCACGAGCAGCCGCGATCCTGCTGCACATGCCTGACCCGTGAGTCCAAAGATGCCCAACGTCGACATCATCGTGGCTCGACCGAGATCGGCATCGTCGAAGACGATGTTCGGGCTCTTTCCTCCCAACTCGAACAAGACGGGCTTCAGGCACTTCGCTGCCGCGACCTGGACCTTGCGCGCAGTCTCGCGGCCGCCGGTGAAGCTCACCTTGTCGACGCCCTCGTGCTCCACGAGAAGCCTTCCGGTCTCGCCGTCGCCGGTGAGGACCTGCACAATGCCATCGGGGATCCCAGCCTCCTGGACGAGCTCGGCTACGCGCAGTGGGCCAAGGCAAGCCAACTCGGATGGCTTGAGAATGACCGCATTGCCGGTGGCGAGTGCCGGTCCCAGCTTGCTACCAACGAACAGCAGGGGTGTGTTCCACGAGATGATCGAGGCGATCACGCCGTAGGGCTCGAGTCGGGTGTAGTCCAGGCTGTTGGTCGAGGTCTGGGGGATGGTGCTCCCGTACAGCTTGTCGGCCCAGCTGGCGTAATACTCTAGGTTCCGCACCAGCGCGGCCACCGAGAACTTCGTGGCAAAGCCCCGAGGCATTCCCACGTCCAGTGACTCGATGCGAGACAACTCGCGACTGCGATCCCTGCAGAGTTCGGCGAGCTTACGCAGGCACTTGGCCCGCTTGTGGGGGCCCCAGTCTTTCCACCAGGGGCCCTCGGCGAGCGCCTTACGAGCAGCCGCCACGGCTTCGTCCACATCGGGCTTGCGAGCGACCGGGAACGTCGTCAAGGCGCTGCCAGTAGTCGGGTTCAGCGCGGGCAAGGTGTCGCCGCCATCGGCGGCCTTGAGCTGGCCACCCACGAGCATGGGCTGTAGCTCGGAGAGCTGCGCTTTCTCGATGGCGCTCTGATGGTCGATCGCGGTCATGCTACTCCCTGGGGCTGGTCCCGCTGCTGATCTTTGGGCTTGGCTGCCGAGAGGCTCAACTCAGGAACAATAGACGCGCGCGTGATCCCTGAGCCGCTGCCCGAGAGAGCGTCGGCTTCGTGGAAGGCCTGATCGATGTCTTCCAAGCTGTAGTCGTTGGATAGCAATTCGTCGAACGGATACCGCCCTCGGGTTCGCTCGAGGAAGTCGATAGCCCGAGGTAGGACATCCGGTGGATACAGGGAGACCGCAATGATGGAGCGGTTCCAGCCGACGAGTAGAGAGGGGTCGGCCTTGTAGGTGTGCTTGGGGTTGATGTTGCCCATCTCCAAGTAGCGCCCGCCGCGGGCGACCATGCGGATGCCTTCGTTGACGACCTCCGGTCTGCCGACGACTTCGACGACCACATCTCCGCCCCAGCCGCCGGTCAGATCCATCACTCGGGCGACCCGCGCTCGTCCATCGGCAACTTCGTGAATGTTGATGGTCTCGTCGGCCCCAAATCGCTTTGCCAGCTCGAGCCTGGCCGGAATGCCGTCAATGGCGATGACCTTCTTGGCTCCCATGTCCTTTGCTACGGCACAGGCGAACAAGCCCAGGCCTCCTGCCCCCTGGACGACGACCGTCTCGCCAAAGCTCAGGTTGGCCTTCTCCAGCCCATGCAGTACCTGGCTTAGAGCACAGTTGGCCCCTGCAGCCTCGGCGGTGTCTACACCCTCTGGCAGCTTGAAGACCGACTGACGACTCTTCACGTAGTAGTAGTCGGCGAAGCCTCCGAAGAAATGAGGAGCCATGTCGCAGCTACGCACGGGGCTCATGAGTGAGCTTATGCACATGTGGGAGCAGCCCTTGATGCAGGCCTGGCAGCGGTCGCAGGGCACGTAGTATGAGAAGACAACCCGGTTGCCTTCTTTCAAGGGTCGGCCCAGAGAATCGCCTCGAACCTTTGCGCCCATGCGGACGACCTCGCCAGTCATCTCGTGCCCGAGCACGATCCCGTAGGTCACCCCCATACTCATCAGGTTGGTGTCGCCCCGCCACAAGTGTAGATCGCTGCCACAGATGTTCGCCCGACAGACGCGCACCACCATGTCTCGCGGGCCTGGCTCGGGGATGGGGTATTCGCGCATCTCGAACGGTTTGCCGGTGCCCACAAAGACAGCGGCGCGTCCTGACTCAGACATGGGTTGCTCCTGCGGGTGTGTGTGTAGAGGAGTCTTCGGCGGTATCAGCACTACCGTTCGACGAGTCTTTGGCTCCGCTGCCGTTGGAGGTCGACGCTTCGCTGGCACCTGTGGACCGCCCCCGGTCCTCGGTGTAGCCGATGAGCCGCCGCGCAATGACGACGCGCTGGATCTGTTGGGTTCCTTCGACGATGTCTAGAGCTTTCACATCCCGGAAGATCTTTTCCACGAGGTAGTCACTGGCTCCGCCGCTCTCGCCCAGGACCTCAAGGCCTAGAGACGCCGCTTCCAGGCCTAGCTGCGCGCAGTAGGCTTTCGCCATCCCGGCCTCGACTGCGTTGGGTCGCTTGTGGTCCGCAAGCCAGGCAGCTTTCCACGCGAGCATTCGGCCCATCTCGAGCTTACGCCGCACGCGAACTAGGCGGTCTTGAACTCGGCTCAGACGCCAAGAAGAGGGCCCAGTGAAGCGCTCGCGGGCAACCCGCAGAGTCTCGTCATAGGCCGCACGGCCCATGCCAACGCCCATGGCGGCGACCAGTGGACGAGTCATGTCGAAGGCCTTCATCGCGCTCTTGAAGCCGCCCTTGCCAGCGTAGGCTTCCTCGCCGCCTAGGAGCGCTGATTCAGGCACGCGACAGCCGTCGAACACTAGGCTTGCTGTTTCCGACGCGGCGAGCCCCATCTTCTTCTCAATGCAAGCCACAGTGAACCCTGGTGTGCCCTGGTCCACAAGAAAGGCCCGGTGGCCGGACCGCCCTAGAGCTGGATCGATGGTCGCCCAGACCACAGCCCATGATGCTCGAGCCCCGTTGGAGATGAAGCACTTCTCACCCGAGAGCACGTAGGAGTCGCCGTCTCTCTTTGCGCGAGTCCGGATGCGGGCTACATCAGACCCAGCTCCGGGCTCGGACATGGCAAAGGCGCCCCAGCGTGGCGTGGTCTTGTCCTTGAACATGCCCAAGTAGTGTTCCTTTTGGGCATCGGTGCCGGTGAGCATTACGGGAGCACCTCCCAGACTCGGACCGGGCAGCGATGTGGCCATGCCTCGATCCCAGTAGGCGGCTTCCTCGGCCAACACTACGGCGCGTCGTGATGTGCGCCTGGGTCTACCGTCGTCATCGCGGGGGACCTTGTTGTCCTTGAGCTTGCCCACAAAGCCGCCAGTCATGCCCATGCTGAGCACTTCCTTGAAGAACGGATGGTCTGGGGGCAGCGGCCCGCCCTGTCGGTCGGCCTCAATCCCTAGGGGGCGTAGTTTGCTCTTACCGAGCCACCCCAGCATCTGACGGATGGGCTCGAAGCTAGGGTCGATCTGAAAGTCCATGGTTTGTCTCCGCCCTAGCTCTCGGCTCCGAGGTCGAGGTCTCGCGCTGCATCTGCTCGTGCCGCGTCTACCCCGCCCCACAGCAGCGTTATGGTTCGCGCCTCTCGCATCCACTTCTCGACAGGGTGGTCCTTCATGTAGCCGTGACCACCCAGGAGCTGGACGGCTTGGTCTGTGACCCACAGAGCTGTCTCGCAGGCCTCTAGCCACGCATCGGTTCCGGTCCGACTCTGGCCCTGCTCCAGATCCCAGCCAGCTCGATCCAGCAGCAGCTCGCAGCCCGTGGTGCGAATGGCCATCTCGGCGACGATGAAGGCGACTCCCTGGTGGTGGGAAAGCGGCTTGCTGAACGCGACGCGCTCCTGGACATAAGCTGCGGTGTAGTCGGTGCTTGCTCGGGCCAGACCTACAAGAAGCGCGGAGCCGACCAGCCTCAAGAGGTGTCGCAACTCATGGGCCGCCTCTGCCTCTACCTGACCTTGGGCGAGCCAGGCCACACTATCTGCAGAGCGGGGCCCAGCGGCATGGAGTGCCATCGCCTCAGAGGGAGAGGGGGTGACCTCCGCGATGCCCCACCGACCTTCACGATCTAGATCGAGGATGCGTGAGGCGCCGGCCATGGGCAGCGCCGAGCAGGGTGCAGAGGTCTCCCCAACCGCATCGACCAATCGGCTCTGGCCTAGACCAGCCACAGCATCTGCGGGTGCGCCGAGTGATTTCGCCAGGGCTGCCGTGGTGCCCGGCAGCCACAGAGCCATAGCTGCCGCTGCGTCGGTTCGGGCCAGTATTGTCAGCGCCTGTATGCGTGCGGGCCAAGACAGGTCCATGCCATCACTGTTTGTCCCCGGTAGTGTCGTCGACAGTAGGTCGAGGCCAGACTCAGCGAAGCTCTTGCGGCTGGCATCGCTGACACAGCCCTCTCGTTCGTGATCGCGCTCTTTGCCTAACAAGCCCCGTCGGGCGAACTCCGCGGCGGCGTCCAGCACCATTTGTTCTTCGTCGGTCAGGGAGAAATCCATTGGCATTATCGGCCCTCAAACTCGGGGTCCCGCCGCTGAAGCATCGCCTGGATGCCTTCCTGCGAGTCCTTGCTCTGCATGAGTAGGATCTGGGCCATGGACTCGGTCACCATGCCCGGCGATAGCCAGCGATCTGTGTTGTGTCGGAGCGTACGCTTGATCCACCGAACGGCTAGTGGGGCTGCCAGAGTGATCTGTCGGGCGAGCTCCATAGCTACGGGGACGACTTCCTCCCGCGGGACCACCCGGCGAGCCAGGCCCATTTCCCTGGCTTCAGAGCCCAGGAAAATACGTCCCGTGAGTAAAAGGTCGGCAGCAGCCTCATAGCCCACGAGCTTGGGGAGAAGAGACGTAATGGAGAGGCCGGAGTGGATGCCAAGGCGCGCGAAGTTGACTCCGAGCTTGGCGTCCTCAGCGATGACTCGGAGGTCGCACAAGAGTGCGATGCCCATGCCGCCTCCGATGGCTGCTCCGTTCACAGCGGCGATAGTAGGCACCTCGAGCCGGTCCAATGAAACGAACGCGTCGTACAGCTGTTCGATGGCACCATGCATGCCCAGCACACCATCGAGCCCGGTGCGCTGTGCGAGGGTGGGCATCGTCATGAAGTCCGCGCCAGCGCAGAAGGATTTTCCTGCCCCAGTGACGACTACCGCCCGGACATCTTTGCGCTGCGCAATCTCATCGACGCAGGCTTTGAAGCCGTCGATGAGGGCTGGAGACATGGGATTTCTTTTCTCTGGGCGATTCAGTGTGATCGTTCCGATGTGGTCGTTGACCTCGAGCAGAACCGCGGGTCCCTTGTCGTCGCTCATGCTTCGCTCCAGTTCGGGGTGCCGGTAAAGAAGGACTGCAGGGCGTCGGCCACCGCGTCGGGCTGTTCCACACAGGACATGTGGGCGCAGTTGTCCAGGTGGATGTGTCGCGCACCTGGCACCTTTCCTAGGATGGCCTCGCCGTGATGCGCTGGAACGGATGTGTCGTCCGCTGAGGTCAGCACCAGGGCGGGTGGTCTCAGGGCCGTCATGTCATCGAGGACCGAGGTGCGCCAGATCACAGCGTGAGCGGTTCGATACACGCCCTCAGCATCCTTAGGATTGAAGAGCATCTCTTCGTAAGGGGCTACGTCGTCGCTTTGGTTTGCGATGAAGCTCGGCGAGAACATCAACTCCAATACGAACTTGACGGTCTTCGCATCGGAGGGTTTTCCTCGGGAAGTCTCGTTGACGTGGTGATAGAGATCCCGCATCTGCGGGTTCTCTGCCTCGGCGCTGGTGTTCAGTAGCGCAATGGCTGAGACGCGGTCCGGGTGCTGTAGGGCCAGTCTCATACCGACCATTCCACCGAGCGAGTGGCCGACCCACGCTGCCTTCTTCACACCCAATTGGTCCATCAATTCGGCCAGGTCATCAGCGATCTCCTCCAGGGTGAAGTACTCCTTGGGTGTTCCCGAGTCGCCGTGGCCGGGGAGGTCGATCTGAATGAGGGGGAACTTGTCCTGGAGCGCTGCCACCTGTGCGTCGAACATCCGGCTGTCGAAGGTGAGACTGTGCCCCATGAGTACCGGCGGTCCATCCCCCCGAATCCTCACGGCGATCTCGTAGCCGTTGACCGCGATCATTCGCTGTTCTGTCATTGCGCTGCGCCTTCCGTGCCCGAGTGAGTGCCGAAGGCTCGAAGTTCTCGCTTGAGGACCTTGCCTAGCGCGTTTCGCGGCAACTCGCCGAGGACCTGATACTCGCGGGGGACCTTGTAGTCGGCCAACCGGGCGCGCAAGAACGCCTCTAGTGACTCGCTTAGGTCTTCCGCCGCCTCAGACTGCTTCTGGTCGCTGAGAGGCGAGTCCTTGTCGGGCCTCAGGACCACAAAAGCCTTGGGGACCTCTCCCATGACGCGATGCTGCACGCCGATGACCGCTGCTTCGAGGACCGCATCGTGCTCCATGAGAGCACTCTCGACGGCGGGTGCCGAGACGTTGTGGCCACCGACGATGATCAGGTCCTTCTTGCGGTCCACCAGGTAGAGGTAGCCGTCGGCGTCCAGGCTGCCAATGTCGCCAGTACGCAGCCATCCGTCCTCGGTCCAGGCCTCGCGGCTGGCCTCCTGGTCCTTGTAATACCAGCGGGGCCGGACACCACCCTTCATGAGAATCTCGCCAGGCACACCAGCGGGGCAGTCGGTTCCATCTTCGCCGACGATTCGCACCTCAGCTGGTGGTAGAGGCCGACCAATCGAGTCGGGCCGCCTCAGGGCTTCGTCGGGGGGCAGGGAGCAGACAGTTCCGCCACCTTCCGTGAGTCCGTACAGGTTGATGAGCATTGTGGATGGAAGGTGCTGGGACAGCGACTGAATTGCCCAGGGGGGCATCGGTGCCGTGCCATACATCAACAAGCTGAGCGCCTCGAAGCCCCCTTGTCTTATGCGCGGATGATCGAGGCAGCGCAGCAGCATGGTGGGGACGGCGTAGGTGAGGTTGACCTTGTGTTCCGCGAGTAGCTCCAGAAAACGCCCGGGCTCGAACTTGGGCAGCAGGAGATGCTGCATGCCACCTCTCAAGCAAATGAGCGTCATGGCGTGAGTGCCTGCAAATGTGAACAGCGGCACAGAGTGTAGGTACGTCGCGTTTCGGAACATGCTGCTCAGTTGACTGCTGCCCTTGTGCGTGACGTTTCCGTGGGTACAGGCGACCCCTTTGGGTGTACCCGTAGTCCCCGACGTGTACAGGATGTCTGCTAGGTCGTCGTCTGTGCGAGAGACCTGGAATCGACTGGCATCGCCCTTGCTAGCCAGTGTCCTGATGTCTTCGGTTGCGAGGAGCAACTCTGGGGAGTGTGCTTCCGTGCTGTTGCAAGTAGAGCCGAGCGTCGATGCCACGAGCGTCTCGAACTCATCTCCATGGAGGAGTGCTCGCGGCTCACAGTGATCGATGACATGACGCAGCTCACTCTCGGAGAACCGCGTGTTGACCGGCACTGCTACACACCCGGCCTTGTGGATGGCCTGGTAACAGATCAGGAAGTCCAAGCCATCGAAGTTGCTGAACAAGAACATCACGCGATCATCGGGCGTCACTCCCCGCTCGACGAGCGCGCGCGCAAGGCGGTTGGAGCGCTCTTCCCACTCCGTGTAGGTCATGGAACCCACCCCATCCACAACGACAGCGACTCGGCCAACGTTCTTCTCGGCAGCGCGCCGCAGTAGGTCGGGAATGATCATGCTGCCGCACCCCCCGTGAGTTCTTTCCTCACGATTGCAGCCCCCTGAACTAAGGCGTGCAACTTCTGGACTGCGCAGGGCCTGGGCAATTGCTTCATTCCGCAGTCTGTGGTGAGCCAGACGCGCTCAGCTGGGATGTGCTCGAGCACCTTGCGAATGCGCTCTGCCACTTGCTCCGGTTGTTCGATCTCTAGTGTTCGGACGTCGATTACTCCCGCAGCAACACCCTTGTTCGCGGGGAGCTGGCCGAGGAGGGCTACGTCGACCATCTCGCGGCACGCGAAGTCGAGGACGAATTGGTCGACGTTGACGTTCAGATACTGCTCGAGCACCGACCCGTAGCCGCCCCGGGTCATGCCCTTCATCTGGTTGCCCCAGGCGTTGCCTAGGCAGAAGTGCCAGGAGGTGTGGACGTGCTCGGGTATGCCCTCGAGGGTCTTGTTGACCACGTCACAAACCCACTGGAAGTCTTGCTCGCCGCTTAGGTTCGGGATCCAGGCCCCGAGATCTTCTAGCTGCACGTACTGGCAGCCCGCGGACACGAGGTCTCGTATCTCGGCCTGAAATACCGTACTCAGCGCATGCGCCAGTTCGTATCGATCTCCAATGGGCCCCCCGTGGAAGTGGGCAAGGGTCGACAGCTGTACTGGACCGGCTCCGACGCAGGCCTTAATGGGACGCTGGGTGTTCTGTTGGGCGATACGATACAGGTGCCCCATGCGGATGGGCCCGCGCTCGATGGGCCCCACCACCGCGACCCCACCGGCCTCGTCGAGCGCAAAGACGTCCGTCCCCTTGGCGTGGGACTGAGCGGGGTGAGGGAGCTTCTCATTGCTGAACCCCGAGATCCGCTCCAACCAGTACCAGAGGAACGATCCGATCCCCATCGAGTAGTCGTCGAACCACATCTGGCCGTCAGCCAAGATGTCCAGGCCGGCGAGTTCTTGGTCCTGTAAGACTGTCCTGACAGCGTCTTCAAAGGCCTCCTTGTGGTGGATGACCTTGAAGGCTTCGAGTACGTCCCGCCCTTCCAACTGCCAGTGGAACCAGGACGGACGAGGGTAGGAGCCCACCATCGTCGTCGGCAGGAGGGGCTGGTTCATGGTTGGACGTTCTCCTCGATGCAATGGGTCGAGACCCGCTCTCTACTCAGGGAGAGACCCCATGCCGTCGCCAGGGCCGCTCGACTGTCTTGTCGCGGGTCAATTCCAGGCCCGTGATCAGTACATTTCGTGTCTCACGCGGATCGATGACCTCGTCGACCAGGCCCCGTCGCGCCACCTGGTAGGGCTCGATGTAGGGGCGGATCAGCTGCATCATTTGTTCCTTGAACGCTTCCGGATCGGGGACGTTGGCCAGCATCTTTCCGCCGGCAATCCCCATCATTCCTTCGGGCCCCATGACCGAGATCTCTGCCGTGGGCCAGGCGACGATCAGATCGGGCTCGTAGGCCCGACCGCACATGACGTAATAGCCGGCACCGTACGCCTTTCGGACAATCACGGTGAACTTGGGAACCGTGGCTCGGGCGACGGCGTACAGCATCTTAGAGCCGTGGTTGATGATGCCGCTCTTCTCCGCCTCGCTGCCCACAACGAATCCGGGGACGTCCACCAGAAACAAGAGTGGGATGTTGAATGCATCACACAGGTTCACGAAGCGGGCCGCTTTGTCGGCTGCCTTGCTGTCGAGCACACCGCCTAGGTACTTGGGATTGTTGGCGACGATGCCAATGGGGTGCCCACCGATCCGGGACAAGCCCGTGATCAACGACTTCGCATAAAGAGGCTTCATCTCGAACAGGAAGCCATCATCGACGATGAGCGGAATCAGCTTCCGCATGTCGTATGACTTTCGGCTGTCGTCGGGCAGCACGTCGAGGATCGAGTCGTCCATGATGGCCCGTCCTGGGGCGCCTTCCTTACGTGGTGGCTTGTGGTGACAACTGGCCGGGAAGAAACTCAGGTAGTCCCGGATGGCCTGGATGCAATCGGCATCAGTCTTCACCTGAAGATCGGCACAGCCCGACTCACGGTTGTGTACAGCGGAACCTCCCAGCTCCTCGGCCGTGATGTCCTCTCCCACCGCGGCCTTGACCAAGGGGGGGCCGCCCAGTGCCATGGAGCTGGTCCCCTTGACCATGGGCACAAAGTCCGCGAGTCCCGGAATGTAGGCCGTACCGGCGGCGCCAGGCCCCACCATGGCTGCTACTTGGGGCACGACACCGCTCATGGTGACTTGCTCCCGAAACATGTACCCCGAGTCCGCGAACATGGGGATCTTCTCGAGGTTCTCGGGGCGAGGGTCGATCCGGGCACCGCCCGAGTCCACTAGCCAGATCATGGGGACGCGATTTCGGAGCGCCAGCTCTCTGAGTCGGGTGACCTTGACTTCGCCCACAAGACCGATGGATCCCCCGAGCACCGTGAAGTCGTAGGCGGCCACACAGCAGGGCCGCCCATCGATCTTGCCCAGCCCAGTGATGACCCCGTCAGCGGGCACGTTGGGTGAGGTGTATTCGCTGCCGTGGATCCCCATCTCCAAGAACGTGTCTGGATCGAGCAACGCTTCAATGCGTTCTCGGGCCGTCGACTTTCCACGCTCGTGTTGGCGTGCGATGCGCTTCTCGCCTCCCATGGCGAGAGCAGCGGTCCTCTTGTCCTGGAGCTCAGCCACCATCTGGCGCATGGCGTTGGTTGTTGGGGCTCCGCCGTTGTCGTTGCTACCCCCGTTGCCGTTGCCTTGGCTTGCCTCTGTTGGCGTCGAGGTGCCGGCGTCTCCTTCGGTCGTCTGTGTGCCGGCGCTCACCTAGTAGCTCCGGGGCAGGCCGAGGTCGTGCTCGGCGACAAAGTTGAGGATCATCTCTGACGAGATGGGGGCGGTGCGCAACAGGCGAGCCGCTTCGTAGTAGTAGATGACACCGTATTCTTCGGAGAATCCGTAGCCACCCAGGGTCTGGATAGCGCGGTCCACGGCCTTTACGGCCAACTCGGACGCTTGGTACTTGGCCATGTTCGAGTAGTTGCCCACCGTGCCGGGGTTCATGTCCTGGTCGAATGCCCAGGCGGCTCGATGAGTCAACAGCCGAACCGAGTCCAGCTCGATGCGGACCTGGGCCAGAGGATGGGAGATTGCCTGGTAGGCGCCGATGGGACGTTCCTTGAAGACTGCGCGTTCGTTGGCGTACTTCACCGCGATGTCGAGGCAGTGCTTCGAGAGCCCGCATGCGGAGGCCGCCGCCAGAATTCGCTCGGGGTTGAGTGAGTTGAACAGAGCCATGGCGCCCATGTCCGGTTCGCCGACGAGGTCGCTAGCGGGCACGCGCACGTTGTCCATGTGCACCAAGAACTGGGTCATTCCCTCGATCCCTCGCGTGGGAATGGGGCGGAGTTCAATACCCGGTGCCTTGGGGTCGACGATGAACAGGGCGAGCCCAAAGGCCTTGGGAAGACCTTGCTCCGCGCAGGCCTCTCGGGAGGTCGTTCGGCATGTGAGGAGCATTCTGTCGGCGACATCGGCGCCGGTGATGAACGTCTTTTGGCCCGAGATTAGATAGTCATCCCCGTCTTTCTTGGCGAAGGTCCGGGTTCGGAACGCGTTGCTCCCGGCGTCCGGTTCGGTGTGTCCGAAGCAAAACTTCATCTCGCCCGAGGCCATCTTGGGGAGATACTTCTGCTTCATCTCTTCAGTGCCATTCCGCAGGATGCAGGCAGCATCCATGGCCGTGAGCACCAGGAGGGCGTTGCCGAAGCCGCGCTCTGCTAGTGCTTCGATGCCGATGGCGCAGGACAGCAGCCCCATGCCATTGCCGCCGTACTTCTCGGGGATCACGGCTCCCATGAGCCCTGTCGCGCAGATGGCATCCCAGAGGTCTTGCGGGAACTTCCGTTCGACGAGGATGCTCTGCTTGAGTTCTTCCTGTCGTCCGCGGAAGGGCTCCAGGCACTTGGCCATGGCGTCCTGGATCAGGACGTGTTCTTCACCGAGATTGAAATTGAGCGACATGGGTTCTCCGTGCTCTGAAGAGGGAGGAAGGGCGCGACTGCGCCGGATTTGGGGCTGTTGTTCTTGATTGGCACCCGAGGGCGCTTGTGAAGGTGTCTCTAGGCTGCTTCCGCCAGGAGCGTCGGCGCATCGGTCGGGTGTCAACCGATGCGCCGACCTCGTCGGATCGCTCAGGCTCGCTTGAAGATCCGAGTGTCTTGGAGCTTCATGACATCACCCATGTTGCCGCCCACCGTGAGCTGTCCGCTCATGAAGGCCTGCATGGGATTGACAGAGCCAGTGGTCATGCCGATCCACGTGTCCGCCGATGTCTTGACGGTGGCACTGGCGTCATCCACGTCGCCGGTGCCAACGGAGCACTCTCCCTCGCCCACAGCGATGTACCAGTTGTCGCCGTCGCTGAATTCGAACTGAATGTTGGCGCTCCAGTCGCCAGCGGCTTCGCCGTCGAAGCGCTTGGGGATGGCATTGAAGATGTCGGAAATCGTGACGCTCATGGTTGTCTCCTTGCCGGTGAGGCGGGATGCATGGTGGCCGAACCGGTGAGGTACGACCTGATAAAAGTGTAAGGTGCCACCTTATACATGACAAGATTTGAGTTTGCTACCTCTTGCGGCGCAATCTTGTTGCGGATTGCCTCGGCCCTATTTGCGTTCCATGATCGGGTTTGCTTGAGTGGTTCTCGTGTCTTCTGAGTTCCGTTCGCTGGTGAGGTTGTTCGCTCTCGTCCCGGTGCTTGCCGCAGGACTCCTAGTCCTTCTCGTCCCGCCGGCCCAGGCCAATCCGGCCGACCTGTTCGGGATGGGAGCCCCCTCCATGGGTAGGGGGCGCGCCGGGATTGTGTTGGACGCTGATCCGTTTGCGGTCTGGCGGAACCCGGCTGCCATGGGATTCGCTCCGAGGGATGCCGCATCCGTAGTGGGTTTCTTCGGTTGGATGGACTTCGACTGCCTGGGCGAAGAGACCGACACCGATCCCGTGACGTGTGAGCGGAATGTGCTCTACGACGGCAACCAGGATGGTGTCGTCGACCACTCCGAGCCCAGCGACTACTGGCTCGAAGAGGACTATGAAGGTCCCACAGGTCTTCAGTTGGGGTATTTGCGTGCGTTGGGGAAGTGGCTGCGCTTGGGCTTCACGATCGCGCTGCCTCCCAAGCGCATCGTGTTGTTTGAGCAACATGATCCCTACCTGCCGTATTACCCCCGGTGGCGCAGCTGGCCTCATCGCGTCGGTGTGCACCTGGGGGCATCGGGGCGGATCACGGAAGGTCTACACATCGGGCTGGGGGTCACAGTCTTGGCTCAGGCACGGATCGACTTGAGCTTCGAAGTGGATGCCCTCGTCACTGATGACCAGATCGCGGACCAAGGAACTGCGGGTGACTTGGATGTGGACCTGCTGATCAACACCGAGGCGATCCGTGCTGATGTGCGGCCTGCTCTGGGGCCCGTTGCGGCGGTGAGCTGGGATCTGGGCAACATCGTCCCGAAGCTAAAGGGGCTTCGCCTAGGGGTTGTCTACAGGCACCCCATTCAGATCCAGGTAGACCCGGCCGTCTTGCAGCTGGACTTCAACGCTCTGGTTCAGGAGATCGGCAGCCTTGGCGAGGTGCTCATCCCGATTCAGACTCAGATTGTCTATGCGGCGACGGACTTCGCAACGCCACGGCAGGTCGCGCTGGGCTTGGGCTACACCCACCCACGCTTTCAACTGGCCGTGGACCTTACCTGGAATCAGTGGAGCGCTATTGTTCCCAACGCCGCGCAGATCAACGAAGAGCTGACGGACATCGAGATTGGGCTGATTGACCTGAACGCCCAGGTTCTCAATGCTCGGGTGCTCGAACCCTTGAACTTTCGGGACACCATCACAGTGCGGGTGGGGGGCGAACTTCGTCCGCCTGCGCTCCCGCTGTCGGGCAAGCTGGGGAGTCGGCTGAAGGAGGTCGGCTTTGTCGTTCGTGCCGGCTATGGCTACGACCCAGCGTTCATCCCGGAGCAGACTGGGCTTACGAACTTCTTGGATAACGGCACGCACACCGCGACGCTCGGCTTGGGTGTCTGGACACACGACGCGCTGCAGTTGATGGGTGGCCCCATTGCGCTGGACCTGTTTGGTCAACTGCACATCCTGGAACCACGCACGCACACGAAAGACCCGGAGGTTGCCGCCGCGGGTTACCCAGAAGGTTGGCCCACACTGGGCGAGGTGCGGTCCGGTGGGCTCGTAGGGGTCGTGGGGCTGGGCCTCTCACTCAGTATTTGAGCGGGCTATCACCAGCCCAATGCGCGCCTTGGCACGCGACTGGCCCGCTACCAGTCGCTTCGCTCAGGGGGTGCAGTTGCTCGGGAACAAGGCTGTGGGGCAGGTCCCGTTGACCGCTGGTCTCTAGCTCTCGCTCGAGCCTGCGCTCTCCTCGGTCGTGTTGGTGCCGGTGGGGGTCAGGCCGATCTCTTCCATCCGATCACTTGCCCAGCGCAGCAACGTGAGCACGGCCTCCAGTGATCCGTCGGCGGCGAAGCGCCCCACCATGCCCAACAGGCCTTCACGACTCGTGTCTCCCGCGCTGGATGCGGCAGCTGCCTCTGCCACGGGATCGGCATCTAGCACCCGTAGAACCGTCTCGAGCATCTCGGTGTTGCCGGCAATGGTGCCAAGCCCGGCGACCGAGTCGAGGTCTGGGTCGATGTGCAGCATGGGAGCAAACTTGTCGAAGAACGTGTTGGACTCCGAACCTTCAGTCCTCAACAAGACCGCCCATCTTTGCGACCAGTCGGCGAGTCGGGTCTCCTCTGCTGCGACAGTGGCCCTCAACGGCTCGGCAATCAAGCCGAGCGTGCTCGCGTCATAGCCGCTGCCTGGTGGGGCAGAGACGGCGAAGTTTAGGAGCGCCAGTACTGCGTAAATGTCGCCAGAGGCTTCAGGGGAGGTGGGCGCTACGTAGGCGCCGAGGATCTCGAGCACATTGCCCAGGAAGGGCTCGTCTAGTTCCTGCAGGGCGTGTGCCTGAAGGGCAGGGATGGCTCCCCCCTTCTGAAAGGCCATCAACACATCCAAGACCGGTCGGAGCATGTTGTGACTGCTGCCGTCGTGATACAGCGCGTCCAACAAGGGGACGAGCGCTCGGAGCGCACCCGTCTCGGCCAGGCGAGTGATCGACGGTATGTGGCCGGGGACAGCCGGGTCGATGGGGTTCTCGCAGAGAAGTCCCGTCAGTGGAAGCACAGTCGCTCCCAGACCGTCGGCGAGGGGAACGAGTAGCTCCAGCGTGCTCGCGTCCCAACCGGCAATAGTCTCGAGGATGTAGAGGGCCAAGCTGTCCTGGTGGAAGAGCGGGCAGTCCACGGGCTTGTCGGCCTCTTCGAGCAGCGCAAACAGCGCTTCGAATGCCGTCTCTTCGCCTGCTGAGAGACCCGTGCCATCAACATCGATTGTGGTGAGCGAGTGGAGCTGTCCGGGGAGCGCTTGAAGCTCGCCTGTGCCGTAGATCTCGCCGAGCGTGTCGATGACGTTGGGCAGGGTGATGGGCTCGTCGAGGATCCTGTCGATGGGGGCTAGTGCGTTGACGAGAGGAGTCTGACCGGCGAGGGCATCGCTGGGTGTCAGCAGAGCCAGCATCAAGACGAGCAGAGTGTCTCGTCCGTCGGGGCCGGGGCTTGCCTGCAGATACGCCCCCATGTCGTCCGCCACATGGTCGAAGAGGGAGGCTTCCTGGGTCTCCACCAAGCTCGCCAGGGTGTCGAGAGTCTCGACGAGCTCGTCCATCTCGGCGAGTGCCTGGAGGTCTTCTCCGATGGCTGCGAGATTGTTGCTGTCCAAGAGGGCGCCGGCGAGAGTCGACAGGACGGGGATCAGAGGCTGCACCAAGCCACTCTCTACGGCGTCGGCGCGGAGCAACTCTCCGCCACCGTCTTGGTAGGCGAGCTCAACCTGTGACCAGGGAATGCCGTAGGTCCACTCGGCCAGGACATGGACGAGGTGAAGGAGAAATTCGTCTTGTTCCGCGAGGAGCTGGGAGGCCCGAGTCAGCCCTTCGGCGATATTTACCTGCCCAGGGATTTGGTTGACCACCGTGGCGACCTCCAGCGCGGCAATGCGGTCCGTCCGGGTAGGGGTTGTGACGAGCGCATCAACAAGGGCTGTGGCCCCGTCAAAGCCTCCCCGTAGGTTTAGGCACTGGAACACGGATCGCAGCTCTTCAGGGTCTGTCTCAGACAGGCCGTCCAGAAGGTTCGCCTTGAAGCAGGGGTTGCTCAATTCATCTAGGGGGTCCACCTCTGTGAACTCGGGGTCGCTGTCCGCACAGGACAAGGCGAGGCATGCCGTGATGCACAAGCCGAACATCCAGGTGGGGTTGGCAGAAGCTGATCGTCGATGAGATTTCGGGACCATGACACCGAGTGTACACCGGGTGTTGTGCGGCTCCTGTCGGGAGCGCACGTTGATTGGCGAGTCAATAGGCGTATCCTTAGGACCTCACCTTCGGGGATGGCAGTGATGACGACAGAGGAATTTATTGGCAAAGAGGTCTCGTTTGGGCCTCGGCCAGTGACCGAAGAACACATGCTGGCCTTCTGTCAGGGGATCAACGAAGAGGGGCTCAGCTTCACCGATCCGGCTGATGAGGACTTCCGAGCGCACCCCATGTACTGCGTGCGCTCGATCATTCCGGCCAGTGGCATGTGCTTGTTGAATCCCAAGGCGGGGATCGATTTTCAGAGGATCGTTCATGCGGGCATTGAGATCCGTTTTCACCAGGCAGTGCTTCCTGGCGATGAGCTGAAGACCACCTCGTCCCTCCAAGGAGTGGAGGAGAAACCCAAGGGGCGCTTGCTGGATGTTGCCTTCCGCACCTGTAACGGTCGGGGGGAGGTCGTTGCGGAAGGCACTACCTGCTATTTCGAGCGGGGCAAGGGGTCGGAGCAGGAGCCGGCGAATCGGGACGGCGAGGAGGACGAGGAGTACGACGACTCGGAGACAACCCGCGAGGTCTTGTTGATGACGGAAGTCCCCACCCAGGATGACCAGTCGATCTTGTATGCCGAGGGCTCGGGTGACCGATTTCCCATTCATACGAACGATGAGTTCGCTCGGAGTGTGGGGCTCCCCGGAATGATTCTCCACGGCCTGTGTACTCTGGCGCTGAGCACCGCTCTGGTGCTCCAGCGCTTGAACAAGGGCTGGGCCGATCTGTCTTCAGTCTCGTGTCGCTTTACCCACATCGCTTTGCCTGGGGCTGAGTTACGTGTCGTGGGCTATCGAGCCAACGGGGGCAACGCCGAGTTTGAAACGTTCGACCTGGCATCCAACAAGGTACTGTCTGACGGCTGGGTCCGGATCCGTTCATCGTAGAGCTGGCCCGCGACTTGGGTCACAACAGGAGAGAGCATGAGTAGCAATGACCCCGCAGTGGTTACGTGCGCCCTTACCGGCGTGCTCACCAACCCTGCACGATTCCCCGTCCCCGTTACGCCCGAAGAGATGGCTGATGCTGCCGAGCAAGCCTGGAATGCCGGTGCCACTGTTCTGCACTGTCACTACAGGAACCAGGAACCGGGGATGGGCTTTATGCCGTCCTGGGAACCCGATGTAGTGGCTTCGATCGACGCCGCGATTCGGGATCGGGTTCCCCAGATGATCATCAACATGTCCACGGGGGTTGTGGGTGACGATATCTCGGGCCCAGTGGCCTGTTTGGAGCGGATCCGCCCCGAGGTCGCGGCGATGAACGCTGGCTCACTCAACTACCTCAAGGTCAAGCGCGACGGCACTTGGGCCTGGCCCCCTCTGCTCTTCGACAACACGGTCGATAAGATCGAGCGGTTTCTGGAGGTGATGGACAAGCTCAACGTCGTGCCCGAGTGTGAGTGCTTCGACACGGGCATTGTGCGGAGTATCGCCATGCTGCAGCAGCGGGGCTTGCTCAAGGCTCCGGTTCACGTCTCGTTCGTCATGGGCGTGGCGTCGGGCATGCCGGCCAAGGCGTCCTGGTTGCCGCTCTTGGTGGACGAGCTGAACGAGAATGTCCACTGGCAGACGATCGCCATTGGACGCGATGAGGTCTGGGAGGTCCACAGCAAGACAGCCGAGCTCGGTGGACACCTGCGGACCGGTCTGGAGGACACCTTCTATCTACCCAACGGCGAGAAGGCGACGTCCAACGGTCAATTGATCGAGGCCATTGTGGCTGGGGCCCGCGAGGTGGGTCGCGAGATCGCTACGGTGGATCAGGCGCGGGGAATCCTGGGTGTGGAAGGTTCGCGGGCAGCCTGAAGTTGTGCTTGAGCGCCTTCTCGGTGCGTCTGTCTTCACGGCCTAGGAGTCGCCGCTGGCGCTCCTAGCTGCCTCAGCTCACCGCCCGCTCCATCGAGGCTCGCGCTTCTCCATGAACGCCATCATCCCTTCACGGGCGTCGTCCGTGCTGAAGCACTGAAGCAGCATGTCCTGCAAGTACGGGAGCGCATCCACGAGATCCATGTCCGCCTGTTGGTAGAAGGCCTGCAGGCCGAGGGCCAGGACCTGCGGAGACTTGGACGCTAACTTCTTGGCGAGAGCGTCGACTTCAGAGTCCAGGTCATCCGCTGGAACAGCCCGATTGATCAGACCGATCTCTGCTGCTCGAGTCGCTGAGATGCGCTCCCCGGTCAGCATGAGCTCGAGCGCTTCCCGTCGCGGCACCATCCGGAGAATGTTGGCCATGATCATCATGGGAAACAGCCCGCGATCGATCTCCGGCGTGCCGAACTTTGCGCCCTCTTCGGCAATGGCGAACTGACTGGCGCAAACCAGTCCCAGACCGCCTCCATAGGCGTAGCGTTGAACCTTGGCGATGATGGGCTTTCCCACCTGCGTGAAGGCCAGATTCAGCTCCACGAACCCGCCGCGGAATGGCATGCCATTGTCTTCGGCCTCGGCACCCCCGCTCATTTGCGAGATGTCGCCACCCGAGCAGAACGCCCCCCCCGCGCCGGACAGCACGATGGCACCAATGCTCGGGTCATCTCGAGCCGTCTCGAGAGCCACGATCAACTCATTGACGAGCCCTACCGACAGCGCGTTCCGGCGCGTCGGTCGATTCATGCACAGGTTCAGGACGTGACCGTCGACTTCGTACAGGACGTCCTTGAATGGAGGGAGCTCAGACTCTTGCTCAGCGCTCATCCGCCGAGGCTGCAGCTCATGTCAGCGCCGCAGCACATGGGGGACTTGATCATGCCGCAGTCGTCGGGGCACTTGGACACGTGCACCTCGGAGCCATCGGGCTTTGTCAGCACATCGTGGACCAGCGCCTTGCCACACTTGGCACAAGTCATCCCAGCTACGCCCATTCCACACTTCTCACACGTGTATGCGGTCATTGAAACACCTTTCAGTGCAATGAAGGGAGTCCTGACTTGGGCTCATTGGAGCCGAGCTCGGCAGGGGCCCTCCGAGGTTGAGTTGGGCAGCCTAACACGGCTGAGTCACACCCAGCGGAACCCGTCCATCACCGCGACCTCGTCGTAGGTGTGTTCGAAGCCGGTCGCCTCGACGAAGGCGCTGCCGTCCACCACGACGGGATGCTTGATGTGTTGCAGAGCGCCCGGCGGTAGCTTTGGGAATCCAAACCGCCCCATCGCGTGCCGGAAGAAAGGCTCGGGGATTGGAACGGGCATGCGGCCTGTCTGGAAGCACAGCTGGTTGAGCGGGACGGGCGATGGACCGGTGACGTTGAACACACCTCGGGCGTCGGACTCCAGGGCCAGCACGATGGCGCGGGCTGCATCGAGGTCGTGCATGAATTGGAACAGGGGGTCGAAGCCCATGACAGTGGGTACTCGAGCGCCTCTCAGGTAGGAGGCAAGCGTTCCACGGCCGGTTGGCCCCAGTGTGTAGACGAGCCGCAGCACCTTGGTGTCGAGCTCCGGCCAGCGCCACAGCGCCGAGCCGGCGAAGAGGTCCGAAGCGACGAGATCGGCAAGCTCGGGGAACGTGGCCGCCGCGAGCGGTGGCTCGGCCTCGGTCCTGTACAGGGCTGCGTCCGGGGCGGCGCCGTAGACCGTGTGTCGTCCTACGAACACAGCCCTCCTGACCCCATGAGCGTGGCAGTGATCGAAGATGGCCCGCGTTCCGCCAAGGTTGATCCGGTATCGCTCTTCGACGGACGCGGTGAAGTGCGTGACGGTGGCCATGTGAATCAGGCCGTCGGGTTTGTGGATGCGGAACACATCCTCGGCGGGCCGCTTGCGCACATCGGCCCGAAACATCTCCACACCCTTGGGGGCGTCGGGCCAGGGCCTACGGTCGATTCCAAGCACCGAGTGGCCTCGCTCCAGGAGCCGATTGGCGACCAGCCGCGCCATGGCTCCCGAGATGCCCGTGACCACGACCTTCATGGGCTTCGTGACTGGCTTGCTCATGGGTCTCCCTGAGCGACTCGGTCGCGACGCATCTCGCGCCCCTGTTCGATGAGGTCTTGCACAGACTGCCGGACTTGGCCGACGTAGCTCTCGATG
>PBPL01000252.1 GCA_002724675.1 Deltaproteobacteria bacterium
CATCGAGACACCAAAGTGCTCGAAGCGGCTAGCCGCTACGTCGCGGATCAGTTGGCGGCCTACAGCGATCTCACCAACATCGAGAACGGCTACGCCAGCGGCAAGCGACAGTTGGACTTCCGGCTGAAGGAGGAGCCCGCGATGGCGCTTGGCCTCACCACGCAGGCGGTGGCCTCCCAGCTCCGGTCAGCGTTCTATGGTGTCGAGGCCTTGCGTGAACAGCGCGGCAGGAACGAGCTGCGAGTCATGGTTCGTCTCCCCGAGGACCAACGGCGCAGTGAGTACGACCTGGAGGCCCTGGACATCCGCACGGCTGCAGGCGGCTTCGTCCCCCTCAGCCATGTGGCAGAGTTCCGCCGTAACCAGGCGCCCACGAGTATCGATCGGGAAGACGGGCGCCGAGTGGTTACGGTCAGTGGTGCGCTGGCTCCGGGCGTGCGCTCTCCCACCAACGTGCTCGAGGCCGTGAATGCTGACTTGATCCCGGCCATCAAGGACAGCTACCCCGGCTTGAGTGTGGGGCTCGCCGGCGAGCAGCGGGAGCAAGGGGAGGTCTTCGCGTCGCTGGGGCCGAACTTCCTCGTGGCCTTGTTCCTGATCTTCTCGTTGCTGGCCATCCCGCTGAAGTCCTATGTACAGCCCCTGGTCATCATGAGCGCCATTCCCTTCGGCTTCGTGGGAGCTGTCTTGGGGCACTTGGTCATGGGATACGAGATCTCATTCGTCAGCGTCATGGGGATCATCGCTCTCGCCGGTGTGGTGGTGAACGACTCGTTGGTGTTGGTCGACACCACCAACCGCTACCGGCGCGAGGGGGCGACGGCCTGGGATGCCGTGGTCCGGGGCGGCATGCGGCGGCTCCGCCCCATCCTGCTGACCTCGCTGACCACGTTCTTTGGCCTCTTGCCCATGATCTTCGAGACCTCGGTGCAGGCTCGCTTCCTCATCCCCATGGCCATCTCGCTCGGGTTTGGGGTGCTGTTCGCCACCGTCATCATCTTGTTGCTGGTGCCTGTGTTCTACTTGGTGGTGGAAGACATCCGAGTGCTCCTTGGCGCACCGGATGAGCGGCACCCCGCTGGAGTGACGCAAGCTTGAGGAGGGAGTGAAGAGCCATGGAGCACTACAGGAAGCTGGAGCGCATGTACCTGGCGGCGCCCATCAATCAGCTCCTCGGGCCCAGCTTGGTGGTCCGGGATCGTGAAGCGACCATCACCCACCCCGTGCGCGAGGACCACTGCCATGCCGGCCAGGCGCTGCATGGCTCCATGTACTTCAAGTGTCTCGACGATGCGTGCTTCTTTGCCGCCAACAGCGTGGTCGAGGACGTGTTCGTGCTGACCGCCGACTTCCACATTCGTCTCATGCGACCCGTCCCTGTCACGGCGGATCACGTTCGCGCGGAGGGTCGCATTGTCAGCGAGACGGCTCGCATCCTCATTTGTGAGGGTGTCTTGTACGATGACCAGGGCGCTGAGGTCGCTCGCGGCTCTGGCAGCTTCATGCGCAGCCGCGTCGCCCTCGCCCATGTGCCCGGCTATGCCACTTTGGGGACCTCGTGATGCGACATTTCTTGCTGGTATTTCTGGCCGCACTGGTTGGCTGTGTGGCGGGGCCTGGAGCTACCGACTCGGAGCCCGAAGGCGTGGTGTTGATGGCCGAAGAGCGGCCGGCGGAGATCCCGGCCACTGGACTGACGCTCGAAGGAGTTCTCAGCTTGCCCGAGCGGGTGGAGGGGGAGGACGTGCCTTCGGTGGTGTTCGTGCACGGTAGCGGCCCCAACTCCAGAGATCCTTCTGTTGGTGGTCAGCTGAACATGTACTTCGGCGGGGTCGAGGTGACGCCGTATTCCGATGTGCGGGACGCGCTCGTGGAGGCCGGGGTTGCCGTGTTGCTCTACGACAAGCGCACCTGCACCACCCAGGGGAGCCTGTGCGCTAATGACTACCCCATCCCCAGTGCGGATGTGCTCGTGTCCGACTTTGCCGGGGATGCTGTGTCTGCGTCGGCCTGGCTGCGCGAGCAAGACGGTATCGACCCGAGCGGCATCGTGGTTGTGGGCCACTCCCAGGGGGCGGCGCTGGTGCCGACCATTCTGGCGGAAGACATCGATCTGAGAGGTGGAGTCAGCCTCGCAGGCAACTATCGACCCATCGATGCCTTGCTTCGCTATCAGCTGGATTTCTCCATCGAATTGATGGAGGAGTCGGGGGCTTCGGTGACGGTCATCGACTCCACGCTGGCGGATCTCACCGAGATGGTGGAAGCGCTGGAGTCCTTGCGTGCGGGCACGTTCGCAGGCACGACCGTGGGGGGCATGCCAGTGCCCTTCTGGGAGGACTGGATGGCCATCGGTGACGCTCGCCCAGGGCTGATGGCTGCGGAGAGCCGCCCGATCCTGTCTGTCATTGGTGACTACGACTGGAACATCCCCGCCGATCCCGAGCTGCCGCTCTGGGAAGAGGCTGGAGCCGAGCCCTTGCTCCTCCCGTGTGTCACCCATGCGCTCAACTGCGTGACGGACGAGGACTACGGCGACCACGTGGATCCCACGCTGCTGGAGCATCTGGTGGAGTGGTTGCACCGCTAGCCATGCGCCACGAGCCCGTTCCGTTTGGACGCTACCGGTTGCTGAGTCTGCTGGGGCGTGGCGCCATGGCGAGCGTCTTTCGGGCGGTGCTCCCTGGCCCCATGGGCTTCGAGAAGGTGGTTGCGCTCAAGACGCTCGATCAGGCGGTGACGAAGAACGACGCCTACTGCCAGGCCCTGGTCAACGAGGCGCGGCTGGGGGGTGACCTCCGGCACCGCAATCTGGTGGAGGTGTACGAGTTCGACCAAGTGGGAGACCACTACTTCATCGCCATGGAGTACATCGACGGTTGGTCGCTTCAACAACTCTTGGCCTTTGCCCGGGAGCAGGGAGCGGCGATGCCGCCGTCTGTGGCGGTGGAGCTCGGCGCTCATATCTGTGAAGGGCTGCACTATGCCCACACTGCGGTTCGTCGGAGCGGGGAGGCCCTCAACTTGGTGCACCGGGACCTGAAGCCGGCCAACATCATGGTGTCGCGATTTGGAGAGGTCCGAGTCATGGACTTCGGTGTGGCCAAGGCCGACACCAACCTCTTCCAGACAGAGGACATCGGCTCCACCAAGGGCACGCCGATCTATATGTCGCCCGAGCAGGTGCAGGGGGTGCCTCTCGATTGTCGCTCGGACTTGTTCTCGCTGGGCTCGTTGCTCTTCGAGGTGGTCTCCCTGGAGCCTTGTTTCCAGGGCAATAGTCTGATGGCTGTGCTCCACGCCATCGCTCAATCCCAGCCTGAGAACGTGGTGGCCCGCTTGCCTGTAGAGGCCGCGGTCCTCGCGCCGGTCCTGGCCGGGTGCATGGTGGTTCAGCGGGATGAGCGCTATGCGTCGGCGCGGGACGTCCGTCGAGCCTTGGTGGCGCTCCGACGTGACCTGCAAGCCCCGGTGTCTCTGCGTGACTGGCTGGGGCAGTTCGGCTCGGCGCTGCCCCGCCCTCGCCCCGACGGTGACTTCGGGGAGGACGGGCCGCCCGTGGGTGGGGTCTTCGCCGAGCCCGCGGGAGCCCAGCTCGAGCGGGCCAGAGATTCTGCCGTTGCCGCGTCAACGGCCAGCGTGGAGGGTCTCGCCCGGACCGCGCCGCTGCTCTCCCGGGGGAGCCTGAATCGAGGCACTCGAAGCAACCTGTCTGCGCCCATGGACGCCTTCTTTGGCCGGGAAGAAGAGCTAGAGGACCTGGCCAATCGGGTGTCTGGCGGCCAGCGACTGATCACCGTTGTGGGGTCTGCCGGTACAGGCAAGACACGCCTAGCCAAGCGCTTTGGCGCCCAGGTCGTCGGTGATCTTGGCGGAGGCACCTGGTTCTGCGATCTCTGCGAAGCACGAGGAGAGTCGGGGATCTTGAGCGCGGTGGGGGCCGCGCTGGGTGTGCGGTTGACCGGCGAAGACCCCGCGACTCAGTTGGCGGAAGCCATGGGAAGGCGGGGGCGCAGCCTGGTCATCCTGGACAACTTCGAGCACGTGGCGGAGCACGCAGTGGCCACCCTGGGTCGGTGGCTTCAGGCGGCCCCAGAAGCTGTCTTCCTCGTGACGAGTCGAGCCCTGCTGCATCTGACTGGCGAGGAGGCGTTCTATCTCGACCCGCTGCCTACGGAGGAGGCCGTGGTTGTCTTCTACGATCGGGCCCGGGCGGTGCAGCCTGAATTCGAGCGCACGCCGGAGAACGAGGGCGTGATCCGCGACATTGTGGAGCGCCTCGATGGTGTCCTCCTGGCCATAGAACTGGCGGCGGCGCGCGTGCGCTTGCTGACTCCGGAGGCGATCCGGGACCGTCTGTCTCAGCGCTTCAAGTTGCTGCGGGGTGCGCGCAGGGGCCAGGCCGAGCGTCACGCGACCTTGCAGAGCGCCATTGATTGGTCCTGGGACCTCTTGCAGCCTGAGGAGAAGTCGGCGCTGGCGCAGCTGTCTGTCTTCCGCGGCGGCTGCACCCTCGAGGCGGCAGAGACGATCGTGGACCTTGGGGGCTTCGATGGGACGCCCTGGGTGGTCGATGTGGTGGAGTCCTTAGTGGATCAAAGCCTTGTGAGGCGTCTTGAGCCTCAGCCCGGCCACGTCCGCTACCAGATGCTGGAGTCGATCCGAGAGTACGCTGCCGAGAAGCTGGGCGACGATGGCTCGGCGGCCACGAGGCGCTGTGTCGACCACTTTGCAGCCCTCGGACACGAGGACTTTCTCGACTCCCTACACACCCACGGGGGACTCGACCGCCTGCGGGGCCTCTCGCTGGAGCTCGAGAACTTGGTGGCCGCGGCCGAAGAGGGCCTCTCTCTGGGTGATCCCAATCAAGGCGCAGCCTGTGCTCTGGCTGCCGCGGTTCTCTTTACCCGCAATGGCCCCGTGTCCGATGGCCTCGCTCTGCTGCATCGATTCTCCACCGAGCGGCTAGACCCTGTCGTCAGAGCGAACCTCTGTCGCCGCAAGGGAGGCCTGTTGCGGCTGGCGGGACGAGACTCTGCCGCCGAAGAGAATCACCAGCGGGCGCTGAGCACCTATCGCGACCTGGGGGATCACCGGGGTGAGGCGATCGCCCTGGCGAACCTCGGTGCGTTGCTCCTGAAGAGAGGCTGGGGGTCGGAAGCTCGGGCGCACTACCGTGAGGCGCTTTCGCTCGCTCGGCAAGCGGGGGCCCGGCGGTTGGAGGGCTTTGTTCTGGGGAGCCTGGCCAATGTCGATCGGCAGGAGGCGCGGGCTGCTGAGGCTCTTGAGCACTACCGTCAGGCGCTTGAGATTGCGCGCGAGGTGGGGGATCGGCAGTTCGAGGGCCAAGCGCTCGGACAGCTGGCGATTCTGCACCACGGGCAGGGGAATGAGGCGGAGGCCCGCGAGAACTACGCCCAGGCCTTGGTGGTGACCCGGGAGGTCGGCGACCGCCGTTTCGAGGGCATCGCTATGGGGAACCTCGGCGAGTTGATGTCTTCGGTGGGCGAGATGTTTGCTGCAGACGCCTACTTGCAGCAGGCCGTCATCATCTGTGATGAGCTCTGGCCCCAGGCTGCTGGAGCCTTCCGCGGCAGCCTGGCTTTAGTTCGCGCCAGACAGGGCGTATTCGACGAGGCGAGGCATCTACTGGATGCAGGCGAGGCTCGCATCCGCGGCGAGTACCCGCTGGAGCTGGCCAAGCTGCTCTGCAAGCGTGCCCGAGTCGAACACCTGGCCGGCGACCCGGGAGCTGCTCGGGCAGCTCTGGAAGAGGCCGAGTCCATCGGCAAGCAGCTGGATGTGTCGGAGGACTCTCCTCTCAGACGTTCCATTGCCGAAGTCCGTGGACTGTGGGGTCCCGAGGACCCTCATGGAGACGAGTCAATCGAGGGCCTCTCCGACATCAACTCGTAGCCAGAATTCGAGCAGCGGCCCCAGGATGCGGGGGGCATCGGAGCAGGGTGTCTGACCGACCGAAGCGTCCAGTATTTCGGGCTGGTTGGCTTCGGAGCAGCGCTGCCAAACCAGAGGCTCGCCGGCAACCTGGGAGAAGAGGTTGGGCTCGCCGGTTTCTGGGTGTGAAGCCAGCATCGCCGATGAGTTGTCCAGCAGGATGGCGTCGCCTGGCAGCTGGGTGAACTCGTTGCCCTCCAGCAGCAAGCCCGAGAACAGGCCGGTACTGCCGATTTCGTGCCAGGCCGTGACGCCCTCCACAGCGAGCACTCCGCCGGGTTGAGACGCTTCGTCGCCCGTATCGGAGAATGTGCAGTTCCGCACCTGGTAGCTTCCATTGCCTCGCAGGTACAGGGCGCTCCCTGGAAGGTTGTCGAACGATACGTTTTCCAGCTCGAGTGCAGAGGCACCCTCGAGGGACCGGCCCAGGATGCCGAGGCCTCCGCCGTCGTTTGGGTGAAACACAGCCTCCGTGATGGTGGCATCTCGAAGGGTCAACTGACCGTGGTTGACGACGGCCCCTGCGAAACCATTTTGCGCCAACGTGACAGAGGAGCCGGTCACACTCCCCCCCACGGCGACGTAGATGCCGGGGCCATCCCCTCCCTCTACTTCCAGGTCATCGATGGTGCCCTGTGCCCCTCCGGACAGGTAAATGCCAACGCCCCCGTTGGTGTCGATGGCTGTGTGGGTGTCCCTGACCTTCGTCGCCGTCAATTGGAGCGTCGTCCCCTGGTGCCATCCTCCGATCCCAAGGTCGTGATTTCCCTCTGCCGTAAGGTCGGTGGCGACCAGGCTGGCGCCATCCATGACGCTGATCCCTCGACCAAAGCGACCGTCCTCGAGGGGATGAGTGTTCAGGACCTGGGAGTCCAGCAGGTTGACCGTGGTGCCCGGGGCGGCTGCTGTCAGGCCACCGGCGTGGTTGTCTGTGACGAGCAGCCTCGTGGCGGTGAGGGTGGCACCGAAGAGCACGTTGAGCCCACCGCCACCATCTGGGCCGTGGGACTGGGTGTCGCAGATCACGGTGTCTTCGAGGTCCACGGTGGTACCCGCTCCTTCGACGTGGAGTCCGATGAACTGGTTCTGCTCTATGGCCAGCCTGCGGGCCGTCAATGCCGCCCCCTCTTGAATGTAGACGCCGGTGCCACCGGTGCCGTCGGGTGACAGCTGGCCGCGTCCGACGACGGAGTCCTCGAGGAGCACAGTGGTCGCTGGACTTGCGGCAAAGAGGCCTACTTCGTGGTTGCTCAGTACGTCCAGATTTCGGCCCGTTAACTCCACCCCACTCTGGAGACTGATCCCACGGCCTCCGCTGCCGTCGGGGCTGGGCTGAGTGTCACGTACGGTTGTGTTGATCAGTTCGACCGAGGTCCCCATGTCCATCGCATAGAGCCCGATGTCCTGGTTGTTTTCCAGGACCAGCCCGTCTGCAACGACCCGAGCCCCCTGAAGCACGCTGACTCCCCGGCCCCCAACCCCATTGGATAGTGGCCGAGTGCCAGCGATGGTGCTTCCCTCGAGGGTAGCGCTGGTGGCCGCATCAATCGCCACGAGCCCAATGGAGTGATTGGCGTCCAGGACGAGACCCGAGGCGGCCAGCACTGCACCATCACTGACGATGATCCCTTCTCCGCCTGTGTCGTTCCCATCGGGCTGTGTGTTGCGGATGGTTGAATTCTGGAGGTCGACGGAGGTCGAAGACTCAGTTGCAAGCAAGCCCGTAGAGGAACAGTCCTCGATCACGAGGTTGTTCGCCAGGAGCCCGGAGGAGTCCCGCAACACGATGCCAAACCCTCCTGTGCCGTCGGCAAGCGGTCGAGTATTTCGGATGACTGCGTCGTCGAGCATGATCTCTGTACCGAGGGACGCAGCTCCGATACCGATCTCGTGGTTGTCCTCCACCAGCAGATCGCTGGCCGTGATCTGGGCCCCCAGCTGGAGGCTTAACCCGCGACCTCCGGTCCCGTTGCTCTCGGGCTGTGTGGACCGGATTGTGGCGCGCTCGAGTTCTACGGTTGTTCCTTCTCCCGACATGAACAGTCCGATGTCGTGGTTGTCCTCAAGGAGCAGGTCTCGAGCAATCAAGGACGCCCCCCCCTGGATGTTGATCCCACGGCCGGTGGTCCCGTTCTCCACCCACTGCGTGTCTCGAATGGTGGTCTCGTCGAGCTCGACGCTGGTTCCGGCGTTCAGGACGACCAGGCCACCTTCGTAGTTGTCTTTCAGGAGCAGGCGTCGGCCCGTCACGGCCGTGATGCCAAACAAGCCTGGTTTCGACGCCTCGATGCCACGCTGGCCGCCGGTGACAGAGAGGTCCTGCAGGTCCACGGTAGAACGCTCGATCTGTACCGTTGGTGCCTCTTGGTCGGTGCCATCCACGATGACGAGTCCTGCACAGCGCCCTGCAATCTGGATCTCATCGTGGTCTGCACCGAGGGTGAGATTCTCGGGGTACGTTCCCGCCGCGACCGCGACCAGCTCTCCGCCCTCCTGGCCCGCCTCGTCAGCGCCATCCTGGATGCTGCTGAAGGGGTCCTCTTCCGAGCCGTCGCCGTCGTTGTCGCCCCAGGGAGCTACGTGGACGGTGTCTTCGTCCCGCTCGATGAGCCCCCAGGGACCTTCGCCGCAGTGCTCGGGGACGCAGTCCTCGGTGGCCTCGTCCTGCACCTGGCCTTCGGGGCAGAGGGGCTCGCCGTCGGGGGCCTGGCAGCCGGCGAGCAAGAGGAGCAGGACAGCCAGCCTGTGCACGTGTTGTCGCGTCAGCGCGAGAACGACGTTCATTGGAGCACACTCGTCTCGTTGGTTCGAACGGTGTACTCCAGCAGGGGACCCAGCAGCTGCTCGTTGGGCGAACAGGAGGGCGTCTCCGTGCTTCCGTCGAGTACCTGGGGAGCTTCGCTGTCGCCGCACCGCTGCCAATGAAGGGCTACGCCGTCGAGGTTGGAGAAGCTATTGGGAGCGCCGGTGGTGGGGCCCGGCGCCAGGGTGGCCGATGAACCATCGAGCAAGATGGCATCGCTGAAGAGCTCTTCGAATGTGACACCCTGGACGAACAGGCCTGTGGCTTCGTCTGTGCCCTGGGCCTCGTGCCCGGCCTCTACTCCTTCGACCGCAAGGATGCCGCCAGGCATCGAGGGCCAGGTCCCTGCGCGGCTCACTTCACTGTTGCGCAGGACGTAGTGCCCTTGGCCTCGAAGATAGAGTGCCGGCCCGAGCAGATCGGAGAACTGAACGCCGTCTATCTGAAGCTCGCCCGGTCCGTTTCGGTCCCATGCAAAGAGACCGACGCCTCCTCCCTCGTTGGGGTGCACGGTTGTGGCTGAGACGGTCCCACCATGCAGCGCCAGGTGTCCGCCTCGGAGGATCCCTGCCGCGAAGGCGTTGCGCTCGAGGGTGGCATCCCAGATCTCGACACTGCCGCCGCGCACGTACAGTCCGGGCCCTGAGTTGTCATCCACCTGCAGGTTGCTGGCGGTTACGGTGGCGTCCCACTGAGCGACCAGGCCAGAGCCCCCTGTTCGACCCTGGGGCGGCTGAGTTCCCGTAATTCGGGTGTTTTCTAACTCCACCGAGGTTCCTGCGTCGTTGATGAAGAGGCCAGTGTGGTGATTGTTCTCCAGCACCAGGTCCGAGGCGACGAGGCGGGCCCCCCTCTGAATCTCAATGCCGTCACCGTAGGTTCCAGTGCTGGTCGGCTGAGTGTTGCGGATGGTTGCTGTAGTCAACTCGACTTGGCTGTCCTCATCTTGGATGAAGAGGCCTGTGCTCTGGTTGTTGTCCAGCACAAGGTCGGTTGCGATGACACCAGCACCATCTCGGACCACCATCCCCACCGCGCCGTGATAGAGGCCGTCTTGGCGGGGTTGTGTGTCTCGGATGGTCGTCTCCACGAGCTCCACCAGAGTGCCGGGGTCTCGGATGAGAAGAGCGATGTCGTGGTTTTGTTCGAGAAGAAGGCCGTGGGCAACGAGGCGTGCTCCACCCTCGATGCTGATTCCGCTGCCATACGAGCCGTCGGTTCTTGGCTGGGTTTCTCGGATGGTTGTGTCCCCAAGTTCCACGCTTGTTTCGGCGTCGTGAATGACCAGGGCGACCTCGTGGTTGTGTTCGAGCAAGAGGTCGCGCGCTACGAGGCTAGCCCCCAGGTATGCGCCGATCCCGATCCCTAATGCCCCGTCATCCCGAGGTTGAGTGTTGCGGATTGTGGTGTTTTCCAACTCCAGGCTCGTTCCGCTGTTGTAGAGGCCGAGTGCCACCTCTTGATTGCCATCCAGTAGAAGGCTGCGCGCGATGAGGCTGGAGCCTCCCTGTACGGTGATGCCACGTGCGCTTCCCGCGTCGCCGAGAGATTGAGTGTCTCGGACGGTGCTGTCGTCCAGCTCTACGGTGACCTGGGAATCGAAGATGGCCAGACCAGCTTCGTAGTTGCGGGTGAGCAGGAGGTCTCGGCCGGTGACTCGGGTGGAGCCCAGAAGACTGAAGGGCAGCTGGACTTGAATGCCGCGCAAGGCCCCCGTCACGGTGAGGTTGTGCAGCGTTACCTTGGCTCCCGAGATCAGGATCCCCTGCTCCTGCTCTTCACTGCCGTCGATCACCACTAGGTCGACACAGCGTCCTTCGATCTGGATTGCATCGTGGCTCCCATTCAACGTGATGTTCTCGAGGTAGAGGCCGGCCGCCACGGCCACGAGGCCCGCAGCTTCTTCGCTCGCCTTGTCGGCTCCGTCCTGGATGCTCCGGAAGGGCGCGTCTTCGGACCCATCGCCATCGTGGTCACCCCATGGTGCGACGTGGATGGTCTCTTCGTCGCGGTTGATATGGCCCCACGACTCGGCCCCGCAGTGCTCGGGCACGCAGGTCTGCGTGGCCTCGTCTTGCACCTGGCCGGTGGGACAGGGCGACTCCTCGGTTGGGCTGCAGGCTGCCAGTAGGAACAGGCCGACGAGGGCTATTGTGGCCCGGCCGTAAGGACGCATCCGGTCTAGCTCGCGTCCAGGTCGTCCAGGGTGACAGCGCTGCGGTTCAG
>PBPL01000253.1 GCA_002724675.1 Deltaproteobacteria bacterium
CCGAGGAGCCGGTGGCGGACGTGGAGCTGGACGCCGAGGAGCCGGTGGCCGATGTGGAGCTGGACGCCGAGGAGCCGGTGGCGGACGTGGAGCTGGACGCTGAGGAGCCGGTGGCGGACGTGGAGCTGGACGCCGAGGGGTCGGGCCCCGACGAGCCTGTCGTTGACTCAGAAGTGGCCCCAGAGGAGCCGTCTGCAAGTGCGGGCTCTGAGCTGTCGGTGGACGATCCGACCCACGTCCCGCCCCCAAGCCTGGAGCTTCCCGCCATATCGAAGCGATCTGCTGAGTCGGAAGACGAGGACTTGGACCCGGACGGTGTCCTCACGTTGGCGACGTCCGCACCGGAGGACCCCGACGCTCCACTGTTGGCTGCCTCCCCCGACCTCTCCGGAGCGTTCCCCCCACTAGCGCCCAGCATCAGTGATGCCCAAGTGGAGCTGCGTGCCATTGATCCGGTCCGAGCCGGGGTCGTCACCTACCTCTTTGCCTTGTTGGTCACAGGCGTCGTGTCCGCGCTCTTTTCCTCTCATTTTGTTCCCGTGGATGAGGGCATCCGGGGAGCGTCGTTGGCCCCTGGGATCTGTGTCTTTCTGATTGTCCTCGGGCCTTACTTCCTGCTGCTCCGCCAGGCGGGGGTCCTGCTCCGCTCCGAGGGGGCCTTTGTTGGTAGGCTCGGCCTCTCTTTGTGGCGTCTGGTGGTGCCGATGCCGCTTCGAACGGCAACGGCAGAAAGTGTCGTTGGTTTTGCCGTTGCGCTCCTGCTGAACCTCCTGTTTTTCCTTCTGTTTCTCCTTTCCGTTGTGACAACGACCGAAGGGCTTCGTTATTTCGCAGCCCTCGCCAACCCCGATGGTTTCGGAGCGCCCTCGGGGTTTCTGTTCCATGGCGCTGCCGGCCTTGTGATCAAGGGGTACTTGAGCGTCTGTGCCGCAGGCCTGATGTCCATGGTCGTCGTGCACTTCTATAACTTCTTCGTGTGGCTCTTCGACCTGGGCTACGTCTACACAATCCGGAGGCGCTGACGAGCAAGCTATGGAGGTCACTTGCCTACACTGCTCTACCCCCTTCGAGTTCGATGGGAACGCCTCCGATAGCCCGGCGATTTGCCCTAGCTGCGGTCGTGAGACTGCAACGCAGGCACCCTCGTCTGGAGCCGGTCCCTTCGCTCCTTCAGAAGGGGAGGACGAGGTCTGCTTCCACTGCGGCGCTCGGGTGATCGTCTCGGCAGGAGAGTTAATCCCGATTTGTGAGAAGTGCCGTGGTACCCCTCGCGAGCTGGTGGAGTACGACCCCCTGGCGACTGTGGGCGATGTGGGTGACCAAGTCGAGTCGTCCGCACCCGGCTTGCCGCCTCTCGTTGCTGGTGCGTTCGAGAGTGCCGGCAAGTCGGACAGCCTGGACGAGGATGCTGGACCAGGCTTTGGTCCACCGGGGAGTGCGTCGGTGGCGGGGACGGATGGTGGGGCCTCTGGCGGAAGCCATGTGGAGACCGGCCCGCTCTTGTCGACAGGGCCGGAGCTTGCTCCCGTTTCAGTGGAGCGAGCCCACTCGATCGGAGGAGGGCCCGAGGAAGATGGAGACTGGCGCGCTGAGTTTGATCCCACGCAGCAGCAGGTGGAGACGCCATCGGGAGATCCGGATGGTGTTCTGGCGCAGCTGGCCTCTGCGGGTCAATCGACAGACGCAGCTTCCTACGGGGAGTCTCCGGGTCTAGCCCTCGACGATTCGCTGGCGACAATGGCGGGTATTGCTGCGGTGGAAGACGAGCCGACAGAAGAGGAGGAGCGGCTGTTTGATGAGGCCCCGCAGATGGCTTTCGGCGGTGCAGCTTCGGCGAGCTTCAAGGCTGAGGAGGCCCAAGCGCCGAGCGATGGGCCGGAAGCCGGACATGGGGACCAGGATGAAGGCTGGCGGGTGTTGAAGGAGAACGGCCAGGTTTATGGCCCGTTCCCGCGCCGGACGCTGCTCAGGTGGGCCGAAGAGCGCAAGCTTCATGCCCACGAACAGGTCTCACTGAACGGCGGCCCCTGGGCGGCGCTGGGAGATCAAGAGGCATTCGCTGGAGTCTTTTCCGCGCGACTTCAAGGGGTGGACATTCCCCATGGCGCTCCTAGGGAGATCCGTTTCAAGAAGCGGTCGCCTCTGAGAGACTTCTTTCGTGCGGGTTCTCGCAATCTATTTGCGTTGGGGGTCTTGGCTCTGGTGGCCGGTGGCGTCTGGTATGCGGTCGAAACCGGGGCTACGGTCGTGCCCGAGTCCATCATTCAAGAAGTCCTGGCACGCTTCGATCGCCTGCAGGAGGAGGACGAGCCCAGTCCTGTGGTGCTGTCGGAGGGCGCAGCGGCGCTGCTCGCCGAGCTAGAGCAACGCTACCCCCGGGTGGAGGGAACCAGCTGGGAGCACTTCTTGCGTGGCCGGACTTGGATGCTGCAGGACACCACCTCGAGCCTTGAGGCTGCCCGGGACGAGTTGGAGATGGCGGTGCTGTTGGATCCTCATCAACCGCTGGCGAGTGCGGCCCTTGCGGAGCTCTACAACATCTTGCCGAGCCGTAAGCTTGGTGCGTCAGACCTGCGAAGGCAGTCGATCTACCTGATGGAACTCGCCCGTGTGCGTGGCACTTGGGGTGCCGAGGTGCTCCGCGCGAGGGCCAGCTTCCTCTTGCATTCGGGTCACTTTGACGAAGGACGAGAAGCGGCGGTTCAGGCCCTCCAAGCGAGCGGTGATGATCCGCAGGTGCACTTCTTACTGGGCCTCGCATCTCTGGGGATCGATGAGAGCCTCAGCGATGAGGTGCGGACTCACTTCGCCAAGACTCTGGAGCTGGACCCCGGCTTTCATCGGGTGCACTTCGAGTTGGGCCTGGTCGAAGAGAGGGCGGGGAACCTTCGGGCAGCGGCTGATCTGTACGAGAAGAAGGTTGACGTTGCCCCGGACTCTCCGCGCGCGCTTACGCGTCTGGGTGGAATCCACGAGGAGCTAGGGGAGGTGGGTCAGGCGGTCTCTTTGTTTGATGAAGCGATTGCGCGGGATCCTCATGAGAAGGAAGCGATCCTTCGGCGCGCTGTGCTCGCCTATCAGTTCGAGGGCAAGGCGGTGGCGGCGCTTCACTTGTTGGACACACTCGGTGTGGACGGAGCTCCGTCATTGACGATCAACGAGTCGAAGGAGGTTGCAGTCCATCGTGCGGCAATTCTTCGGTTGTTGGGTCGGCATGAGGATTCCATTGCAGCGGTGCAGCGTGTCCTCGACGAGGATCCCACCCATAGCCCGAGCCTGTTTCACAAGGCGTTGGGCTTGGCGGCTCAGGGCAAGTACTTCGATGCACTGCCACTGTTCACAGAAGCAGACTCTGGGCGGCTACCCGCGCGAACCCGGGCCACGATTCTCTTTCATGAGGGCCGCACCGCAATCAAGGCGGGTCAGCTTCAAGACGCTACAGAGGCCTACGAGCGGGCCATCGACGCCCAGCCGTTCTATATGCCTGCTTTTCTGTGGCGAGCCGAGGTGCGGCTAGAGCTGGGTGATGCGTATCTCGCCTCAGCGGAGTTGCTCAGCCATCTAGGCCGCGATCCACTCGAGTATGCGAGGCTGCGTGACCCGACCCTCTACTATGAGCCTCCGCCAGACCTGAACCCTCTCGCGGCACGGTTGTTGGCAGCGGCAGAGTCCAAGGGCTATGCACCTCAGCTGCACACCTCCGCTGGGGTCGTCCTGTTTCATGACGGTCAGTACTCGCTCGCAGCCAGGAGCCTTCAGCGGGCCTTGGGGCAGAGCGATCGAAGTGAAACGGCTCGCTTCTATCTCGCTCTGGTGGAGTACCAACGCGAGAACATGGTGGCAGCGACGGCCCACCTTCGGGCCTTGCTGGGTATCAATCACACGCGGGGTGTCTTCCACCTGTATCTAGGTGATGCGCTCCTGCGGCGAGATCGGCAAGAAGAGGCCATTGAGTCCTTGGAAGAGGCCTACAGCTATGGTGTCCGAAGCAGCTGGGCGCAGAGCCGGCTCGCTGTGGCGGTGGCAGGAGCGGGCGACACGGACCGCGCGAAGAAGATACTCAACGATGCTCTGAAAATGGACGGATCCAAGGTTGCGCCAAAGAGAGAGCGCTTCCTGTTGAACTTGTAGCCCCGCCTAACTAAATTGCGCGCCCTCTGGGGGGCTTTTTGCCCTGGCCGGATGGTTGGAGATGGGCTCATGAGGGTCCTGGTGATTGGTTCTGGTGGTCGTGAGCATGCGCTCTGCTGGAAGATTGCGCGCTCGCCTCTGTGCGAGGAGCTCTACTGCGCGCCGGGAAATGCTGGCATTGCGCAAGAGGCCGAGCTGCTCGCGCTGACGCCCGGTGATTCCAGCGCGGTGCTGGCTGCCTGCCGTGAGCTGTCTGTCGATCTCGTTGTGGTGGGGCCGGAGCAGCCGCTGGTGGATGGCTTGGCGGATGTGCTTCGCACCGAGGGAATTGCAGTCTTCGGGCCCACGGCGGCCGGAGCTCGCCTCGAGGGGAGCAAGTCCTTCGCCAAGGACTTCATGGTGCGCCATGGGATCCCGACCGCTGCCGCCCACGTCTTTGATGATGGCGATGCCTTGATGGAGCACCTGGAGAGCTGTCGGCTTCCGACGGTCGTGAAGGCGGACGGCCTGGCTGCCGGCAAGGGAGTGCTGGTCTGTACGACGCGGGAGCAGGCGCTGGACGCTGGGCGCCTCATGGCCCAAGAGCGGAGGTTCGGTGAAGCATCGGACCGAGTGGTTGTCGAGGAGTTCCTGATGGGGGAAGAAGCCACTGTGTTGGCGCTAGTAGATGGCGACACAGTGGTTCCACTTCAGGCATCCCAGGACCACAAGCGAAGGTTCGACGGGGACATGGGGCCCAATACGGGAGGGATGGGGGCCTATACGCCGGTGCCCGCGGTCTCTTCAGCCCTGATGGAGCGGGTCTGCAGAGAGGTCCTTCAGCCCGCCGCCTCGGGTCTAGTGGCCGAGGGGATGCCTTACCAGGGGCTGCTGTACGCAGGCCTGATGCTCTGCGCTGATGGGCCTCGGGTCATCGAGTTCAACTGTCGCTTTGGAGATCCCGAGGCGCAACCCCTGCTCATGGCTCTCGATAGCGACCTGTTGCCCTTGCTGGATGCGACGGCTCGAGGGCAGCTCGCTTCTGCAGAGCCGCCGCGTTGGTACGAGGGAGCGGTGCTCTGCGTCGTCTTGGTGAGTGGAGGGTACCCCGGCGCCTATCCCAAGGGACTTCCCATCTCGGGGCTGGGGCTACAACAACCTGATGAGGACGTCGTCGTGTTTCACGCAGGGACCCTGGATGATGGGAGCGGGGAGGTCCTGACGGCCGGTGGTCGGGTCCTCGGTGTGACCGCTCGCGGCACGAGCTTAGATGTCGCTCGCGACAGGGCTTATGCACAGGTGAGCAGCATTGATTGGGATGGAATGGACTACCGCACGGACATTGCAGTGCGTGCATTGCGAAGCAACCAGCGAGACCGCTGAATAGAGCCCCGGAGGGCGAATAGAAATGAGTGAGACAGTACGTGTAGGCATCTTGATGGGCAGCATCTCCGACCGAGAGGTTATGCAGGCATGTGCCGACAGCCTCGACCGGTTCGGTGTCAAGTACGATTGGCGGGTTAGCTCCGCACATCGCACGCCCAAGGACACTCACGAGTTCGCCTCGACGGCTCGTGAGCGCGGCATTCGGGTGATCATCTGTGGCGCAGGAGGCGCGGCCCATTTGGCCGGTGCGGTTGCTGCGGCCACGACCCTTCCGGTGATCGGTGTTCCGGTCAACGTGAGTCTCGATGGCCTCGACGCTCTGTTGGCGACGGTGCAGATGCCGGGTGGTGTCCCGGTAGCGACGGTCGCCGTGGGTAGAGCGGGGGCGAAGAATGCGGCTCTCTTGGCTGTGCAGATCCTTGCCCTGTCCGATCCCGACTTGGCCCGTGCTCTCGATGAGGACCGCCTGACGATGGCCGACAAGGTTCGGGCCGCAGACGCAGAACTACAGCGCCGCTGATGGTCGGGTAGTCAGCGCATGGGGGTCGATTCCGTCATTCGTTGGGTCGAGGGAGGCTCCCTGGAGCTGGCTCGGACCGTGGAGCTATTGCTCGGCGGAGGCTTGCTCGTCTATCCCACAGAGACGGTCTATGGCATCGGAACAGCGCTGAGTGCTGGGGACCCAGGCGTGGAGAGGGTGCGTCGAGCCAAGGGGTCGGCGCCCGGTCGGCCATACCTGGTGTTGGCAGGAGATCGAGACGCAGCGTTCTCGCTGTGGACTCGCGTCAGTCCTGCTGCGCGTGCGATGGCTCTGGAGGCCTGGCCAGGGCCGTTGACCCTGGTGGGGCCGGCACGGGACGGCTTGCCCCAATCGCTCTTGGGTCACGTGGAGCTGGAAGGAACGCTCACCGGGCGGGTTCCGACCATCAGTGTTCGTGTGCCCGGGGACCCCCGGCTGGTGGAGCTCTTGCAGGCGCTGGGGCAGCCCCTGGTCTCCACCTCAGCAAACCCAGCCGGCGCGCCTCCACCGGACCGCTTCGATGGGGTCGATCTGGACAGCTTGGCTCCTGATCTCGCCATCGATGGTGGCGTTTGCAGAGCGGGTACGCCTTCCACCATCATCTCCGTGGTCGGTGATCGACCACGCCTCCTCCGTGCTGGTGCATGGCCATTCGAAGAGGGGCAAGCATGACGGATCGGTGGGGACGTGACCGAAAGCTAGGGCCCCTGTCCGAGGTGCTCGGTAGAGTCGCCTCCGAGGCAGGGCTGAGGCTTCCGCCTGGCCTGGTCACTGTCTGGCCCGAGGTGGTGGGTGAGTTGGTGGCCGAGCACGTGTGGCCTGCTGCTCTCCGCGAGGGTGTGCTGGAGGTCGTGGCTGACAACCAGCACTGGCTCCGAACGGTGGCGGAACTCGGTCCTACCTTGCCGCCCCGATTAAGCGCTCGAGGCTTTGCGGTGGAGGAGATCGTCTGTCGGAGCGCGCGCCCGGGTGAAGATGCACGACTGCCTGGTCGAAACGCCTGGCTTCGTCGGACTCGCCCTCCCTCTTGAGGCGGGTGTCCATAGTCCCCTTGAAACCACTGCAAATCGGCTGCAAAGTAGCCCGCCGGAGACCGAGAACATGGCAGCTGAAGAGAACCTGTACCAACCGGCTGATCTGGAGTCCCGCTGGCAGAAGCACTGGGAGCAACAGGGCACGTTTGCCATGGGTGACGCCGACAGTCGCCCCAAGTACTACGTTCTGGAGATGTTTCCTTACCCGAGTGGTCGACTCCACATGGGGCACGTCCGCAATTATTCCATCGGGGATGTCTTGGCTCGGTTCAAGAGAGCCCGAGGGTGTGCGGTGCTCCACCCCATGGGTTGGGATGCTTTTGGGCTTCCGGCAGAGAATGCAGCGATCCAGCGGGGAGTACACCCTGCGGTCTGGACGCGCAGCAACATCGAAGCCATGCGAGACCAGCTGAAGAGGTTGGGCCTCTCTTATGACTGGAGCCGCGAGGTGGCGACCTGTGATCCGGATTATTACCGGTGGGAGCAGGACATCTTCTTGGACATGCTGGATCGGGGACTCGCCTACAAGAAGGGCGGTCTCCTCAACTGGTGCGATTCGTGTCAGACGACGTTGGCCAACGAGCAGGTTGAAAATGGGCTCTGCTGGCGCTGCTCCACGACGGTAGTCCAGCGTGAGATGGAACAGTGGTACCTGCGCATCACGGACTATGCCCAGGAGCTGCTCGAAGGACTGTCGAGCTTGCCTGGTTGGCCGGCCGCTGTGACCTCGCAGCAGGAGACTTGGATTGGTCGGTCGGTCGGGGCCTCGATTCAGTTCGAGTTGGTTGATGCGGGGTCGATTCCCGGTGTCGATGGACCGCTGGAGGTCTTCACGACTCGACCGGACACTCTGTACGGCTGCACCTTTATGTCGTTGGCTCCAGAGCACCCCTGGACGCGCAAGCTCGCAGAGGGCACGGACCAACAGGACGCTGTCTTTGCCTTCGTCGATCGAATGGGGACGACCGAGAAGGCCGATCGGGTGGATGAGAAGACCGAGAAGGAGGGGGTCTTCCTGGGTCGACACGCCGTCAATCCCGTGACTGGACGACCGATTCCCATCTACACGGCAAACTTCGTGCTGGCGGATTACGGCACAGGCGCGGTCATGGCTGTCCCTGCCCATGACCAGCGTGATTTCGAGTTTGCGGACAAGTACGAGATTGACAAGGTGGTCGTGATTCAGCCCGACGGTGACGCCCTTGAGCCGGCGGTCATGACGGAGGCCTGGACGGGCCAGGGTGTGCTGGTGGGGTCTGGGGACCACGACGGGCTCGACAACGAGGCAGGGAAGCAGGCCATTGTCGATGAGTTGGTCGCCAAGGGGTGCGGCGCGGCCTCTGTGAACTACCGCATTCGCGACTGGGGCATTAGCCGTCAGCGCTACTGGGGTTCGCCCATTCCAGTCATCTACTGCGATGGCTGTGGGATGGTGCCGGTGCCGAGGGACCAGCTACCGGTGGTCTTGCCTGAGGACGTCGAGCCCGACGGTGAAGGGGGCTCGCCTTTGATTCGGCACGAGGCCTTCTGGAAGGTGTCGTGTCCGACGTGTGGCGGGGAAGCGCGTCGGGAGACCGATACATTCGACACGTTCATGGAGTCCTCGTGGTACTTCCTTCGATACTGCTCGCCCCACTTCTTGGGTGGCATGGTCGATCCCCAGATGGCGCGCAGCTACATGCCGGTGGACCAATACATTGGTGGCATCGAGCATGCCGTCATGCATCTGCTCTACGCCCGCTTCTACACCAAGGTGCTCCGAGATCTGGGTCACCTGGAGGTGGACGAGCCCTTTGCCAACTTGCTCTGTCAGGGGATGGTCTGTCACGAGACCTATCGGGACGAGCAGGGTTGGCTGTATCCCACGGAGATCCGCTTTGAGACCAACACGGAGGTCGGTCCCGACGGGAAGGAACGGGCCGTTCGGAAGGCGTTCCACAAGGAGTCGGGTCACGAGGTGACCATCGGCCGCGTCGAGAAGATGGGCAAGAGTAAGCACAACACCGTGGACCCCGAGATGCTGATGCAGCGCTACGGGGCCGACACAGCGCGCTTGTTCTGCTTGTTTGCCTCTCCGCCCACGAAGGACTTGGATTGGTCGGACTCGGGTGTGGAGGGTTGTTACCGATTCTTGACCCGAGTCTGGCGACTCGTGACCGGGCGAGCTGCAGAGCTGGCTGGGGCTGGGTCGCCCGAGGGGCGAGAACTCTCCGAGGATGCGGTCGGCCTCCGTCGACGGACCCACCAGACCATTGCGAGGGTCACTGACGACATCGAGCGGCGCATGCAGCTGAACACTGCCATTGCAGCCACCATGGAGCTGCTCAACAACATCGTGGCCTTTGAGCGTGACTCCAATGGCAAGCCACGTCCGTTGGAGGACGACGATCGGGCTGTTCTGCTGGAGGCTGTGCAGATGCTCCTGCGCTTGCTGTCACCTTTTGCTCCGCACATTACCGATGAGCTCTGGCAGGCCCTGGGTCACGATGGTCTGCTGGAGGACGAGGCATGGCCCGAGTCATCAGCGGATGTGGCCTCCTCGGCGACCATGAGCTTGGTGATTCAGGTGAAGGGTAAGAAGCGGGGCGTCCTGGAGGTCGCGGTGGATGCTTCCGAGGAAGAGATCAAGGCCGCAGCCCTCGCGATGCCCAACGTCCAGAAGTTCGTGGGCGATGCTCCCCCGAGGTTCGTGAAGTACATTCCCGGTCGTCTCGTGACGATTGTTCCCGGTGGTTGAGGGCTGAAGGATGGCGAGGAGAAACCAGGCGCCCAATGGTCTCGAGCAGGCCCGAGCCGATGTGGAGGCGTCCGATCTCAAGCCCGTCTATCTCCTGCGTGCTGGCAGAGGTCAGGAGGCTTTTCTTGGCCGTCGCGCCTATGACCTGCTCTATGAGGCTGGAGTCGGCGGCGGGCCGCGAGGGTTCAACGAGCAGGTGTTTGCGGCCGAGAAGACGGACGGTGACGCGATCGCTGCTGCGGCCAACACACTACCCATGATGGGGCCTCGCCGTGTCGTGGTGGTCCGGTCTGTCAACCGCCTCAAGACGGCCGATCAGGATCGCCTCGCGGCGTACTGCAGCGCGCCTTCGGCCACGACGGTCCTCTTGCTCGTGGAGGACCCCATGACCTCGACAGCAGCAAAGCGACCTAGCCCGCTGGACGGGCGCAGGAAGCTCGTGAAGGCCATCAAGAAGACTGGGCGAGACCTGCAGTTCAAGCGGCTCTATGGACGGGCTCTCGCGGGCTGGATGGCAGCTGAGACGAGGGCGCTCGGCAAGACGTTCGATGATCGAGGATCGGACTTTCTCGAGGCGATGGTGGGCAATGACCTGGGCCAGGTGCACAACGCCTTGACCTTGGCCGCGCTCTATGTGGGAGACGAGCCGCACATTGCACTCAACGATCTCGAGCAGGTCGTGTCCGGCCGCAACCAGGAGGCCCTCTGGTCCTTTCTGGATGCAGTGGGTCGTCGGGACCGACAAGACGCGCTCTGGCACCTCCAGAAGATGTATGGCCAGGGTGAAGAAGTGCCACCGGTCTTGAACCTGCTCAACAAGCGCATCCGCTTGCTCCTCACTGCAGAGCTGGGCCAAAGGCGAGGCCTGGGTGTGGACGCGGCTCTTCAGGCTGCTGGCGTAGCTCCCAACATGGTGTGGAAACACCGAGACCAGGTGGGGAACTATCGGGCGATAGAGCTTCGACGGGCTGTGAGTCGTCTCTTGGAAGCCGAGAGCGACTTCAAGGGCGGGCGCAGGGTGGATGGACGCTGGGCCCTCGAGCGGGCCGTTATCGACATCTTGAACTAGGTTCCGGTCTCTGATTCTGGCTCGTAGACGGTCTTGCTGGGTTGCGTGCTTTCTGCCGGCTCTTGAAGTTCAGGGACCAGCGCCATCAGAGCCCCCAATACGTCGGCGCGGCTGGATGCCGAGCGGAGCCCATGGAGGGAGGCTAGGCCATCGCTGATCTGCGCTCCTGGTAGGGGGGCCAGTTGTCCGATGAAGATCTTGGGGTGCCTGGTCTTTTCCATGTTCTCGCGATGAAAAGACAACTCTTCGAACAGTTTCTCACCGGGACGAATGCCATTGAACTCGATCTTGATGTCGGTGCCAGGTTCCAGGCCACTCAAGTGAATGAGGTCCTTCGCCAAGTCGACGATTCGAACGGGTTCGCCCATGTCCAGCACGAAGATCTCGCCGCCCCTCCCTAGGGCGCCAGCTTGAACGACCAGCTGACTGGCTTCAGGAATCGTCATGAAGTAGCGACGCATCTCGGGGTGGGTGACAGTGACGGGGCCCCCCTGCGCGATCTGCTCCTTGAAGATGGGGATGACCGAACCCGCGGATCCCAGGACATTTCCGAAGCGAACAGCCACATACCGGGTGGATGATGTCTTCGCGAGGTCCTGAACGATCAGCTCGGCCACTCTCTTGGTGGCGCCCATTACAGACGTAGGGTTCACCGCCTTGTCGGTGCTCACCATGACGAACGATCCGGCGGCATGTTTGTCCGCGGCCCTTGCGACCGTCTGAGTTCCAAAGATGTTGTTCTTGATTGCCTCCCCGGGATTGTCTTCCATCAGCGGTACGTGCTTGTGCGCGGCTGCGTGAAAGACGACATGGGGGCGGTGGGTCGCAAACAGGTCGTCCACGCGCTCCCCATCGCACACATCACAGACGGCGGCTACTAGATGGAGGTTGGGGTGCAGCTGCCGCAGCTCTCGGTCGATCATGAACAGCGAAGGTTCGGCTCGCTCCACGAGAACCAGCGTCTCGGGCTTGAGACGGGCCAGTTGCCGACACAGTTCGCTGCCTATGGAGCCGCCGGCGCCGGTCACCAGGAGTCGTCGGCCTGCGACAAACGGTCCTGCGATCTCCATGTCCAGGGACACCGTGTCTCGCCCCAAGAGGTCGTCGATGGACACTTGCCGGATGCGACTCAGTTCAACCCGACCATCTAGAATCTCGTGAAGTCCCGGAATGATCTTGGTGTTGACCGACAAAGGGTCACAAAAGCTCAGTATTCGCCGGATCTCGGTTCGAGAGGCGTTGGCGATCGTGATGACGACCTCGTCGATCTCGTATTGCTCGACGACACCAGGCAAGTCGTCCATTGTTCCCAGCACCTTGACCCCATGGAGCACCTGTCCCTGTTTGACTAGTGCTTCGTCGATGAAGCCCATGGCGTTCATGCCCATGTCGGGGCGCTGTGAGATTTGCCGAGCCACCTGGACCCCAGCCGATCCAGCGCCCACTAGGAGAATTCGGCTTGTCTCTGTGTCGGGCCGGCTCTGTTGGTAGTGGTGCCGGGATGCTCGCTCGACTAAGAGCCTCCGGACGACTCGGACTCCAGTGATTCCGAGGAACATCAAGAGGGCATCGATTGCAATGACGCCAAGGGGGACAATGCCGTACTGCAGTTGGGGGATTTGGTCCCGAAGCGCCGCCGAGAGGAATCGGAGCACGACAAGGACGGAGGTGGCGCTGAGGGTGGCCGAGGCAATGCGCTGCACCTCTTTTAGGCCGACGTAGCGCCACGCGAAGTTGTGTACGCCAAAGTAGACAAGAGCACCGGCCTTTAGGATCACCACGTAGGGCAGAAGGAAGATGCTGCGCTTGAACATTTGGTGGGGCAGATCACCATCGAACCGGACCAGAAAAGCCACGAAGAACGCCCCAATGATGACCAGCAGGTCCAGTGAGTACTGACCGGTTCGGGCTGTGATTCGGCGCATGGGTTCTGGCTGAGTGATTCGCTGCGAGGGCTTCAGTGCCTGGTGATCACGATGGGGCCGAACGGTTCGTTTGTCGAGTCGCTGTGACTCTCAGCGGGTACCTAGAAAGGCGGCTAAGACCCGTTCTCGATCGGCATCGGTCATAGAGGAGCCACTAGGCAAGCACATGCCGTTGGCGAAGAGATGTTCGCAGACGGAGCCACCCAGCATGCGGGTTCCCGAATACAGAGGCTGCATGTGCATGGGCTTCCACAGGGGACGAGCCTCGATGTCTTGAGTCTCCAGTTGATGGCACACGTCCTCCGGGCTTGTAGGGCTGCTGTGGGGGTCCAAGACGATGCAGGTGAGCCAGTGGTTGGGGGTGCCTCGCTCATCAATTGGCATCATCGTGACCCCCTCCACGGGCGCCAGGTGTTCCTCGTAGAAGCGAAAGTTTGTCGTGCGAGCAGCAACGCGGTCTGGGAGGGCTTTGAGCTGTCCTCGTCCCAGCGCGGCCAGGAGGTTGCTCATGCGGTAGTTGTAGCCGAGCTCACTGTGTTGGTAATGGGTTGCTGGGTCCCGGGCCTGGGTGGCGAGCTTCCTCGCGTGGACGATGGCCGCTCCATCATTGCTGAGGAGCATGCCGCCGCCGCTGGTCGTGATGATCTTGTTGCCATTGAACGAGAGGACCGCAAAGCGGCCAAAGCTCCCAGCGCTGCGACCCTCCCAGGAGGCGCCGAGGGCTTCGGCGGCGTCTTCGATGAGTGGGATCCCGTAGCGCTCGCAGAGGGGCTCGATCGCAGTGTAGTTGGAGCACTGACCGTAGAGGTCGACTGTGATGATGGCCGCTGGCAGTTCTCCTGTCTTGCTGGTCCGCTCCAGCTCCTCAGCGACCAGGGAGTGGTCCATGTTCCACGTCTGTGTCTCGCAGTCCACAAAGACGGGCTCGGCGCCTACGTAGCGGACGGCGTTGGCCGTCGCTGCAAAGGTCATTGAAGGAACGAGCACTCGGTCGCCAGCGCCTACACCGCAGAGCTTCAGCGCCAGGTGCAGCCCCGCCGTGCCGCTGGAGAGGGCTGCAGCGTGCTTCACGCCCACCTCCTTAGCCATTTCGACCTCGAACGCGTCCACGTGGGGTCCTAGGGGCGCGATCCAGTTGGAGTCGAACGCGTCGAGCAACAACTCACGTTCTTCGCTGCCCATGTGCGGCGGTGAGAGATAGATCCGATTGCCACTTTTTTCTACGAACGCCATCTAAGGCCTCTTGTACACACGCCACTTCGCCGTCTTGGCAACCTGACGCCATTTGAGCTTGGGGTCTTTGCGCCGGGTGAGGGCGAACCCTCGGGGATTCTCCTCCATCCAGGCGGCAAGTTCTCGTTCTGAGTGCAGAAAGAAGACCTCGTGGTTGGACCGGAAGGCGGGAAGGTAGTAGCGGCGGCTCTTCTTGCCCACTTTGCGGACGAGGACTGCCAGCGGAGCGTCGGGCTCTTCTCGAAGTGGCTTGAGCTTCAATACGTCAGGAGCGCGGTCTTCGCTCCAGGCATTCGTGATGCGGCTGACCGGTGAGTGCATCGACATCAACTGCGAGACGACGACAGCCAGCGCCACGAGAGTCAATGTCCCGGCCCGAAGACGCGCCCACACCAGCACCCACAGGGTGAGGACAAGCCCACCGAAGATTGGGACCACCCAAGGGGCGACTTCGCTGCTGAATCCGTAGTCGTGCAGGGTCGATAGATGCGGCACTCGGGCGGATCGAGGGCGATGGATGGGTCCTGAGAGCGCCAGAAACAGCCCGTTGATCAGTACCCACGGAAGGACTCGCTTGATGCGTGGCCAGCCGGTTTCATGGTGGTTTCGAAGCCACCAGGTGGCGCCCACGACCGCGGCCACCACGAGGAGCGGCTCGACGGGGTCTACATAGCGAGCATAGATGTCCCAGCCGGGGCGATGCGGGCGCCCGTAGCGGTAGCGAGCGATGTGCAAGGTGGTCATGGCAACTAAGCCCAGGCTCGTGTAGCCCACAAAGCCGAGGAAGCGGGACAGAGGTCGGGGCAGTTGCGGCTGAGGCTGGGAACCGCGACCCCAGAGAACCGCGCTGATCACGATCAGGCCGGAGAACGTAGTGATGTTCAGGTAAGCGACGTGCCGGACAGCCACCTGGACGAAGAGCTTCAGGTTGTCGAGGGAGTCAAGGGCAATCAGGCCGGCTCGTAGGTGGCCTCTGGCCGGACCAGTCCGGCCCCCTGAGTACGGCGAGATGTAGCCCTCGTGCAGGTATGTAGCGAAGAGCTCGGGCAACAACCCCAGCAAGAAGCCAAGAGCGATGAGCAGGACTCGACGCAGTGGCAGGCGGCTCTTCTCACGAAGCGCCGCGATAGTGTCGTGGGCCATCAGCAGTGCGAGGGCAACGGGGAGGACCAGGCCCGTGCGCTTGGTGCACACAGCGAGACCGCAGAACAAGCCGAGTCCGATCCAGGCTCGGCCACCGGGACGACTCCAGGCCATCCACGCGAAGCCCCCGGCGGCCATCAGCAGCGACAGGAAGAGCCCTTCGGTCTGGGTGACGTAGCCGTGATACAGCAAGGCTCCGAGGCACTGAAGCAGTGCGAGGGCAAGCCACCCCTTGGTGCGTCCTAGGCTGTCTCTCAACAGGGGCAGCAGGGCCAGGCTGCACAGTGCCATCACGACCCCGTGCATCATGTAGATGGTCGAGAAGCGCGCGGTGTTGTCCGCGATCCCGAACATGGGCGCGAGGAACATGGGGTAGCCGGGGGGGTAAGTGACCGACACCCGGGTTCCGTAGCTCCCGTCGCGGAACAGGTTCTGCGCCAACTCGAGGTAGACATTGGTGTCGGCGTGGGTGTTGCCTGGAGAGGGTCTCCCCAGGTGTGTCAGGAACCAGCAGTGCAGGCCGACCGTGGCCACGAACACCAGGGGTGGCCAGAGGCTCTGGAGCGTCCAGGCCTTCGGCTGCTCTGGGGTCTCGCTTTCCCCGGTGTTTGTTTGGTGCGTCGTTGCCAAGTCGCCCTCGTCTAGCGCCGGAGTGAGCTGCCTGCAAGGTCTCGGAAGATACCGGGTCACCGCATCCGTTCCAACTTCCCGTCTACAGAAAGCATTGACTTGCTAGATCCTGTCTTGTAGAAGTCCTCGTCTTCCGGCAATTCATGCTGGATTCAAGGGTCACCAGGGGGTGGCCCGATGGAGAACGAGAAGGTCATGGCGACCCACAAGAGTGCGCTGAAGCGCATCCGTCAGAACGAGAAGCGACGCTTGCGCAACCGCGTACACCGCGGAGCCATGCGTAGCCAGGTGCGGAAGTTCAACGAGGCTGTCGAGGCTGGTGATGCCGAGTTGGCTGCCGTCGAGCTCAAGAAGGCCATCGTCACGATTGATCGTACGCGAAGCCGCGGGGTCATCCACAAGCACGCCGCGTCACGCAAGGTCTCTCGATTGTCGCTCGCATACAACAAGCTGGTGGCATCCAACTGATTCATCGGCAGCGACGATGTTCGCTGCACTTAGGAACTCGCGCAGAAGCTGAAGCGGAACCAAGCTGAATCTGTAGCAGTGCCGGAAAGGCCGGACGGGGCAACCCGCCCGGCCTTTTCCATTCCGGACTCAGAGGGCTCAGTCGGGCTTCTGAGGACGAGAACCAGAGACTCAACAGTCTATGGTCCTGGCAAGCCCCCCTTGATTGGTGTATCAAACGACCGCGAGCCCACGCCCTGGGCCGAGGCCCTTGCGAGACGTCGACGTGACCGACCCAAACCTCATCCGAAACTTCGCCATCATTGCCCATGTGGATCACGGCAAGTCCACGCTCGCTGATCGCATGCTCGAGCTGACCGGGTTGGTTGAAGACCGAGAGATGAAGGCCCAGTTTCTCGATTCGATGGAGCTGGAGCGTGAGCGGGGCATCACCATCAAGGCCAACACGGTGCGCCTGGCCTATGACGCGGACGATGGGAAGACCTACGAGCTCAATCTCATCGATACGCCCGGGCACGTGGACTTTGCCTACGAAGTCAGTCGCTCGCTGTCGGCTTGCGAAGGGGTCTTGTTGGTGGTCGATGCTGCCCAGGGTGTCGAGGCCCAGACACTGGCCAACGTCTATCTAGCGCTCGAGAACGATCTAGAGATGATTCCGGTGCTCAACAAGATTGACCTGCCAGGCGCCGATCCAGCCGGTGTTCGCGAGCAGATCGAAGACCACGTGGGTGTGGACTGCACCAACTTGGTCCTGGCTTCCGCCAAGACCGGCATGGGGGTCAAGGAGTGTCTTGAGGCGGTCATCCAGAATGTACCTCCCCCCACTGGCACGAAAGATGGACCACTGCGGGTGTTGATTGTGGACTCTTGGTACGACGCCTATCAGGGGGTCATCTGCCTGGTTCGTGTTGTGGATGGGACCCTACGCAAGCGGCAACGCATCACCATGATGTCGACGGGCAACTCGTGGGAGGTGAATTCACTTGCGGTGAAGGCCCCGGCGCCAGTGGAGGTGCCCGAACTCTCGGTGGGTGAGGTGGGCCTCTTGATCACGGGCATCAAGGACATCGCCGAGACGAGAGTAGGCGACACGGTGACCGACAGTCGTGAGCCCTGCGACTCGGCCCTCGAGGGCTTCAAGGAGCCCCAGCAGATGGTCTTTGCCGGTGTGTTTCCGGTAGACCCCGCAGACTATGACGCGCTGCGGGACGCCCTCAGCAAGCTCTCGCTCAATGACGCCGCATTCTCATGGGAGCCCGAGACATCCGAGGCGCTGGGCTTTGGCTTTCGGTGCGGTTTCTTGGGGCTGCTCCACATGGAGATTGTGCAAGAGCGGCTCGAGCGGGAGTACGAGCTCAATCTCATCACTACGGCGCCCAACGTCGTGTACGAGGCGGTGCTCAAGGATGGCTCTGTGGTCTCCATCCATCGCCCATCTGATGTGCCCGATCCGCTCGTGCTGGCCGAGCTCCGGGAGCCTCGCGTGCATGCACGAGTGCACGTGCCCAACGATCACGTGGGGGCGGTCATCAAGCTGTGTGAAGAGAAGCGAGGGTCTCAAAAGGGGATGGAATACTTGGCCGCCACGAAGGTGGTTGTGGAGTACGACCTGCCCTTTGCGGAGATCGTCTTCGACTTCTACGACAAGCTGAAGAGTGCGACGCGAGGCTACGCCAGTCTCGACTACGAGTTCACGGCCTTCGAGGCTGCCCAGCTGGTCAAGCTGGACGTGCTTGTTCAGGGGAATCCGGTGGATGCCTTGTCGCTCATCTGCCACCGAGATCGAGCCCATTATGTGGGCCAGCGCCTCACCAGCAAGCTGAAAGAGTTCATCCCACGACAGATGTATGAAGTTCCAATCCAGGCAGCGATTGGGAAGAAGGTGGTGGCTCGAACCAACATCAAGGCGTTCCGAAAGAACGTCACGGCGAAGTGTTATGGCGGTGACATCAGCCGAAAGCGGAAGCTTCTCGAGAAGCAGAAGAAGGGAAAGGCGCGGATGAAGCTCGTTGGATCCGTGGAGATCCCCCAGGAGGCGTTCTTCGCTGTGCTGAGGTTGGACAATTGACCTCTGGGCCTGTTCAGCACCGGACCAAGAGTGTGTTCCGGGAATACTTCGAGGCGATCACCATCGCCTTGGCTGTGGCGCTCTTCTTGCGGTTCTTCGTGGTGGAGGCCTTCAAGATCCCCTCTGGGTCCATGGTGGACACCCTGGAGATTGGCGACTTCATCTTCGTCAACAAGCTCGCCTATCGAACGGAGATACCCTTCACTGCGCTCAGTGTTCCGGTCCCATTGGGTGGCACTACCCTCAAGGAATGGCGCCAGCCCGAGCGTGGAGACATCATCGTCTTCCGTTGGCCGGTGGACCCTCACATCGACTACATCAAGCGGGTTGTGGGGGTTCCCGGAGATGTCATCGAGATGCGTGGCGATGCTCTGTTCGTCAACGGAAAGAAACATCGTCGCGAGTACGTGGAATCCTACGGCTACCTCGGGCAGGATTGTCGCCCAAGAACGGTGAAGCGATTTGCGGAATCCGACGGTGAGAACGAGTACTCCATACTCCAGGAGCGACGGGCTGGTCTCTTTCGAAACTTTGGCCCCATTCAGGTGGAGCCCGGGCACCTGTTCATGATGGGTGACAACCGGGACAACTCCAGCGACAGTCGCGCTTGGGGACAGGTGCCCATTCACAACGTCAAAGGTCGTGCCTTGTTCGTTTGGCTGTCCCTCAACCGGTGCGGCAGTCTGTCGGAACGGGTGCGTTGGTCACGCTTCGGACAGGCGGTGAGGTGAGAGTCATGAGTACGTCCCGTCGCGAAGTCCTCGACAGTGCAGGTGTAGAGCGTTGCCTGAGGCGCTTGGCGTCTGAGATTGTCGACGACATGCCTGCCGGCGATCAGTTGGCGCTGGTCGGTATCCGGCGGGGAGGGGTGCCGTTGGCATCTCGGCTTGCGGACCTCATCGAGGAGAGCGAGGGGACGAGGCCCAGGACAGGGGCCATAGACATCACCCTCTATCGAGACGACCTCTACACAGGACTCGAGAAGCCGAGCTTTGGGGAGACGAGTCTGCCGTTCAACATGGCGGGCACGGGCATCGTTCTCGTTGATGACGTGTTGTTCACCGGTCGAACTATTCGAGCGGCGCTGGGTGTGATTCACGACTTCGGTCGTCCCCGCTGGATCCGTCTCGCTGTGGCCGTGGACCGCGGGCATCGCGAGTTGCCTATTCAAGCGGACTATGTTGGCCGAAAGGTAGAGACCAACTTGTCGGACCGGGTGTCGGTAGCGGCAGGTGACAAGGCTGACCCCTCCGACGCGGTGTTTATTGACCCTGGAGCTTCCCAATGAGCCGAGCTGCTGACGGCCGATTTCGACGCAAGGACCTTCTGGGCCTTCGGGGCGTGAGTGCCGAGGAGATCGGTCACGTCTTGGATGTCTCTGAGCAATTTCGGGACATCAACCTTCGTCGCGTAAAGAAGGTCCCGACCTTGCGTGGTAAGTCGGTGGTGCACTTGTTCTTGGAGCCCTCTACCCGCACACGAACCTCGTTCGATATTGCGGCGAAGCGACTCTCTGCAGACACGTTCTCCATCTCGGGTTCTTCTTCGTCGGCAACCAAGGGTGAGACACTGTTGGATACCGCGCGGAACCTTGCGGCCATGCACCCGGACATCATTGTGGTTCGTCACGGGCGGGCAGGAGCCCCGTTGTTGCTCAGTGAGGCCCTCCCTGAGACCTGCATCGTCAATGCTGGCGACGGCTTTTGTGAGCACCCCACGCAGGCCCTATTGGACATGCTGACGATCCGAAGGTCGCTGGGCGGCTTCAAGAACCGCATCGTCACCATCGTGGGTGACATCTTGCACTCGCGGGTAGCCCGATCGGCGATCTACGGTCTCACTACGATGGGGGCGACGGTTCGCATCTGCGGTCCGCGCACATTGATCCCCGTTGGGATCGAGGGCGCTGGTGTCGAGGTCCACGACCGATTGGAGACCGCGCTGAAGGATGCAGACGCGGTCATGATGTTGCGGATCCAACAAGAGCGACTTCACCGGGGGGGGCACTTCTTTCCCACGACCCGTGAGTACAGTCGTCTGTGGGGCTTGGATCGACGGAAGCTGTCTCAGTGGGCTCGGAAGGACATCTTGGTGATGCACCCGGGCCCCATTAATCGGGGCGTCGAGCTCGAACCGGAGGTGGCGGACGGAGAGTGGTCTGTCATCCTCGATCAGGTAGAGAACGGCGTCGCTGTCCGTATGGCTGTCCTGTACCTGGTGCTGGGTGGAGAGTCTGCGGCCCGCCAGGAGGGCAGGGCATGAGTGACTCTTCAGCAGTGCGTCCCACCCTGATCCGCGGGGGCCGGGTGTTGGACCCGGCTTCGGGTCACGACGACGTGGCCGATGTGATGCTCGGGGGCGATGGGCGGATCCTAGAGGTCGCGACGAGCCTCGAGGGCCACATCGACTCGTCCGTAGCCGTCATCGAGGCGCACGATCGCCTCGTCACACCGGGCTTCGTCGATCTACACACTCACTTGCGTGAACCTGGGCACGAGTACAAGGAGACCGTGGCTACCGGCAGTGCGTCCGCCGTTGCGGGTGGATTCACAACGATCCTCTGTATGGCAAACACCCAGCCGGTGAATGACACGGGCTCAGTGACACGGTTCATTGTGGACAAGGCGCGCGAGTGCGGCCTGGCTCGGGTGCTTCCTATCGGTGCCGTTTCGCGAGGTATGAAGGGCGAGGCGCTCGCTGAGATTGGCGACATGATCGCCAATGGGGCCGTGGCTGTCTCTGATGACGGCTTGCCCGTCATGGATGCGCACCTCATGCGTTGTGCGCTGGAGTACACCGCAGGGCTGGGAGTCCCTGTCATCGCCCACGAGGAGGACTCCTGTCTCGCGGGGCGTGGCTGCATGCACGAGGGTGAGGTGGCTACTCGACTGGGGCTCCCCGGCATTCCGGGGGCTTCAGAAGACATTATGGTGGCGAGAGACATCGTCTTGGCCGAGCTGACGTCTGGTCATCTGCATGTGGCTCATGTGTCCACTGAAGCTTCGGTTCGCATGATCCGTGATGCTCAGGCTCGAGGCGTCCGCGTGACTACGGAGGTCACCCCCCATCACTTCACGCTGTCCGATGAGGCCGTCGAGGGCTACGACACGGCGACCAAGATGGCGCCCCCGCTTCGAAGTGTCTCGGATCGGGACGCAATCATCGAGGCTCTGAAGGATGGCACCATCTGCTGCATAGCGACGGATCATGCGCCCCATGCCACGGTCAACAAAGATCTTGAGTTTGAGCTGGCGGCCAACGGTGTGGTGGGGCTGGAGACTGCGTGGGGCCTGACGGTCAAGCTGGTCGAAGCCGGACACTTCGACCTGATGACGGCGGTTCGTCTACTTACTTCGGGGCCGGCAGAGTGCTTTGGACTCGACCTGGGCAGCCTCAAGCCAGGGGCTCCGGCCGACATCGCGATCATTGACCCCAACGCTTCCCAAGAGGTGGAGGCTCAACAACTCTTCTCGAAGTCCAGCAACACGCCCTTTGCGGGCTGGGAGCTTCCCCATCGCATCGAGCGGACGATCTTTGGTGGACGCACCGTTTACCTGTGGGACGGTCAGCGGGGAGAGGTCGGTTTTCAGGACATGGGCTGAGTTGGCCTGTTCCGGGCTTGATTCCCCCGCGCTCATCGCTACACTCTCGCCCTCTCGCTAAATCGCTGACGATCGACGGGTCTCTTTGGACCGGGCCCGCTGTGGAGGAGATTCTGGTGCGAAAGTACCCTATGACACCCGAAGGACACACCAAGCTCAAGGCGGCGCTGCGCCAGTTGATCGAGGTGGAGCGTCCGACCATCGTCAAAGCGATCGAGGAGGCTCGAGCCCATGGCGATCTCTCGGAGAATGCCGAGTATGACTCGGCCAAAGAGAAACAGGGCATGATCGAGGCGCGCATTCGTGACTATGAGGCGAAGTTGGCGCTGGCGGAGGTGATCGATCCATCGACGCTCTCGGGGGACCGGGTGATGTTCGGTGCCCACGTCACCTTGGAAGATGTGGACACGGATGAAGTCGTGACCTATCAACTCGTGGGCAGCGAAGAGTCGGACATCAAGGCCGGCCGGATTTCCATTGAGGCCCCCATTGGTCGGGCGTTGCTGGGCAAGGAGGTCGATGACGAGGTCGTCATTCAGGTGCCCCGTGGCCGTCGCACGCTCGTGATTACTGACGTCGAGTACAAGTAGCTTCAGCTGTGGAGCCTCGGCCGCCTGACGAGTCGGGGATTCCGGATCCCTCGGCTGCGGAGACGCCCTCGGACTCTGGTTCTGTTCAATCAGTGGTCAGAGAGGCCTCGCCGGATTTCTTGCCCGCACTGCAGGGGGTCTTGGATCTGCTCGATGGCGTGCTCGCCCAAGAGCTGGTCGTCGACCGCGTCGCGTCCCGGGCCGTCCTCGCTCAGGTGCGGGCTCTCTTCCAGGACGTGGACTTTGACCAACTCTCTCCCAGAGGGCGGACATTCCTGCGCCGGATTGTGCGGAGCCTCTCTGACCTTCACTTGCTTCCAGAAGAAGAGGCTGAGGGGCGACTGCAGCGGACCCGCAAGGCGGTTGCTCAGCGCTATCGACAAGGACCTGATCCCGGTCCCGATCTGACCACGGCCCCCAAGCGTCGCATGGATGCTCCGGTGCGGGATCGCAGCTCGGACGCTGCTACGGCCATCGGTGGACTTCGGGGTGTTGGGCCGGTCACGGCAGATTCGCTAGCGACCATCGGCATCCATACGGTGGCAGATCTCCTTCACCATCTGCCCAGGACCTACCAAGACCGAAGCACGGCGACCCCGATCGCCGATCTAGAGGACGGGGAGTACGCGGTGGTGGTCGGGACTGTGGACAAGGTGCGGTCTGGACGTGGCCGGCGGGTGCGGTTCCTGGAGGTGACGCTCTCCGATGAGACCGGAACCCTGCTCGCCACCTGGTTTCGTCCGCCGCCGTACCTGTTCAAGGCGTTTGACACCCATGCCGAGGTGGTTCTCATGGGTCGGGCCGAGAAGAAGGGCGAGACCTTGCGCATGAACCACGCCGAGTTCGAGACGGCGCATCGGGCTGAAGGGCGAGACGAGGCGAAGGGCAGCGGGGATGGTCTGCACAGCGGCATCGTGGTGCCCATCTACAGTCTGCCCTCGGGCCTGGGACAGCGTTCGCTTCGTAAGCTGGTGCACCAGGCCCTCGGTGATTTTGCAGAGGGCGTCGCCGACCGGGTTCCTGGGGGCTTGCGCGCGCAGCTAGGACTTCCGAGTCGGTCGGAGGCGCTCGCTGCGCTGCACTTCCCGGAGGGCCCTGAAGATCTTCCGCTGCTTCGGGCCGGGAAGCATCCCGCTCACGAGGCGCTGCTGTGGGAAGACCTCTTCATCTTGCAGGTGGCTCTCCTGCGTCGTCGATGGGCCCTGCGCCAGCGCGGTTGCGCGGCCCAGGCTCTGAGCAGGGCGACGGACGGCCCCGCCCTGCGCGACCGACTCGTCGCTGCACTTCCTTTTGAGTTGACGGGGGCGCAGGTCCGCGTGCTTTCGGAGATCGACGGTGACCTGGACGGCCACAAGCCCATGCAGCGCTTGCTGCAGGGGGATGTGGGGTCCGGAAAGACGATTGTGGCTCTGCTGGCGGCAGCCCCGTTGTTGGAGGCGGGTCAGCAGGTGGCGGTGTTGGCGCCCACTGAGGTGCTGGCTTTTCAGTGGTGGGAGCGCGCTCGTGACTTGCTGGAGCCGCTCGGGTTCGCGGTCGCTCTGTTGACCGGTGGCCAGGGCGCGGCAGCGCGCCGGCACAATCGGGAACAGGTCGCAACGGGGGCCGCCAAGCTGGTGGTGGGAACCCACGCCCTGTTCCAGGACGGGGTGTCCTTTCATCAACTGGCCATGGCGGTCGTCGACGAACAGCAGCGCTTCGGTGTGTTTCAGCGAGCCATGCTGCTGGACAAGGGA
>PBPL01000254.1 GCA_002724675.1 Deltaproteobacteria bacterium
CCGCCGATAGCTCACTGGGCCAACGCATCATCAGCGACCTGCCCTACATCTGGGCCGAGGTGGACTACTCGGTGGAAGAAGAGATGGCGATCACCCTGCGCGACTTCATGCGGCGCCGAACCCAGCTGGAGATCCGCGCCTGCCAAGCGGCCATCGACGTTGCTGAAGATGTGGGATCGCGCATGGGAGAGTTGTTGAGCTGGACGAAGACAGAGCGTCGAGCCCAGGTGGAAGACTTTCGCAGTCGCGCCGCCCAGTCCATGGCCTGGAGACATCGGTGGGAAGAACCGGGAGCACAGGTCAGCCCATCCACATCTGCGCCGACGCCAACGTTCCAGACAAGGCACGAGCCAGAAGAACAGACCCTGCCGGGTGACTCTGCCAACCAGCAAGGAGTTGCCTTGCGACCGGACGCTCCCGTATCCACAGCAGAGCTGGACGAAGACAGCGACTTGGACGAGACGATTCGGGCCTGATCGGCAGGCCAACCGAGTTCTCTAGAGGGCTCTCACCATCAGGACCAGTACCACCAGGCTGAGAGTCATCCAGGAACTTCGCTCGCAGCGAGCGAGAGCAGCGACGCTGTGAATGCTGCGCGACGCACGCGCCGGAAGCCCCACCAACTGGCCCTCCTCACGAAGCGCCAGCAAGCGGTAGAACCCCAGCACTATCAGAGCAACACACACGCTAAGGACCGGGCCCGGGGATGCCGCCAGGACAATCCCCAGGGCTACACAGACATTGGCGACATACACGGGGTGACTGGACCAGCGATAGGGCCCGCCCACCACACGCTCCGATGGCGGCGCGGGATCCCGGGTCCGCCCCCTGGAGCCCAGGTACACAAAGGCCCAGCTACGACCTGCGATACCGAGTGTTAGGCATGGCAGTCCCAGCAGGAACGAACGAGCCGTCGGCTGGGAACAAGCAAGAACGGACAGAGCGAGGCAACCCAACAACCAACCGCGATAACGAAAGGCAACGGTCGCGGCCTGTGAGTTGTATTTGCTCACGTGCTAGGCGAGAGGTCTCAGAAGCCTCGAAAGGCCTGGCCACAGGCCTCGATAGCCTCACTCCGGTCTGCCTGCTTCTTGCCCGACAATGCCGAAGCGAAGGCATCAAAGACCGTCCCTTCGCCACCCTCTTGCCGCACCGAGTCCAGCAGCTCGACGACCCGAAAAGACTCATCCAGCCCCACCAACTTGTCCAGCAAGACGCCGTGGATGCGATCGTCGTCGGAGTTCGCCGCGTCACGAAGCTTGGCAGCGAGGTCGCTGGCTCGCTCCAGATCCCCATTGCGGAGCGCGATCTGGCCCAACCGGGCCATCGCGCCAACATTGGAGTTGTCGTACATCAGGACCTTCTCATAGTGCAGCACTGCCTTGTCGGTGTACTGAAGCTTGTTCTCCAGGACATCGCCCTTGGTCATGTAGGCCCGAATCACCTGGCTGGGATCCCGGGCGTACTTGATGATGCTGTTGTAGGTGGAGAGCAGACTATTCCAGTCCTCGGACAGCCAATGCGAACGTGCGATGCCCTCGAGCGCTTCCACGTGGTTTGGGCTCTGATCCAGGGCCTTCTTAAAACGCTTCAGCGCGCTGGCCACCTCTCCGAGCTCCAGCTCGGCCTGACCGAGACGCACATAGAGTCGAGTGAGCGCTGCAGAGTCTCCCGAGCCACCCCGTAGACGCAGCATGGCTCGACAAGCGGTTCGAGTTCGCTCCCAATCACCCGCTGAGTGATACAGCGGCACCGCCGCCTCGAGTGATGGGAGATGCGTAGGCGTCAGCTCGAGAGCCCGGTCAAAGTGCTTGAGGGCGAGATCAGTCTGCCCACTGTGGCTCAGAACCGTCCCGAACTTGAAGTAGTATTCGGTGGCTTCACTGCGGGCCTCATCATCCCCTTCGATGTCCATTCCCGAAAGAAACGGTTCATACTTGGGAAAGACCGTCATGGCCTCGTCCCACCGCTCGTTGTCGAAGAAAAAGTCGACAAAAAACGCGAGGGCGTCTCGACAGTCGGGGTCGAGTTCCCGAACACGAGAGAACAGCTTGGCGGCACCCCCTCGGTCCAGGAGGCGGTCGAGACGCACCCGAGCTGCTTCCACCAAGAGAGCCACCCGATCCGCCGTCGACTCGGCCACCTCCGACTGAGTCTCCGTCAACGCAATCAGTTGCTCCCAATCACCGTGCTCGCGCGCAATCGCCCGGAGCACTTCCAGCGCGGGCACAGAGGGTTGGTCTCCCGATGCGGCGGCCTGCAGGTAGGGGATCGCCCGATCCGGAAGACCGCCCCGTCGATGGGCCAGCAAGCCCAACTCTGCCTGCCGGTCTCGGAGTTCCAGCCCTGAGAGCTCCGCCAGATCGGTCTCGGCCACATCCAAATAGCCTGACCAGTCACCCTCGGCCTCGTAGAGCTTCAGCAGGTGCGCACGCGCCTCTTCGTGGCCGGGATCTTGAGTCAGGACCTTGTTCCAGGACGAGATGGCAACCTTGGGGTTGCCGATCTTCTCCTCCCAAAGCCGCGCAATCTCCACGAACAGCGGCAGGCGCTGATCCTCCTGGGCCAGGCTGGCCTCCCGCGCCAAGACTCCCACCAGGCTGTTCCAGTTCTCCTGTTCCCCGTGGAGCTGCTTGAGCGCCTCGATGGCAGGCAGATGAGTCGCGTCCAGCTCGAGGGCCAACTCCAGTTGAGTCGTAGCTTCCGCCTCATCCTCGTCCGCTTCGAGGGCGATGAGGCCCAGGTGGGTGGACGCCTCCGCCTTCAGGTGGTCGTTCTCACTCAACTCAGCGAGCTTTTGATAGAAGCCACGAGCAGGCTCCAGCTCTCCCCGCGAGTGGTGGATGCCAGCCAAGCCACGGAGGGCGACGATGTTCTCGGGCTCTCGCTCGTGCAAATCGGTGTAGTAGTCGTAGGCGCCTTCAGAGGTCACGCCCTTCTCGGCGAGGACCCACTCGATACGACTCGATGCGCCATCCCGCGTGGACTCCACGCGGGCATGGTCAGCAACACCCTTGAGCGCCGACAGAACACCATTCCAGTCTTCCAGGTGCATCGCCACCTGCTCCAGGTGCAGCATTGCGGGTAGAAAGGTCTCGTCCGACTCAAGCACCTTTTGGAGCGCACGCTGAGCGCCCTGCCACTCATCCACCGCGGCAAGGTCCTGTGCGAGCTCCATCCAACAACCAATGGCCACCGGTCCCGAAGCCTGATCGGCGGCATCCGCGCACAAGGCCTGTAGTCCCTCCGCGTCACACTCTGCGAGCATCAAGCGTCGGAGCGGGTCGAGGGCTCGCGCGCGCCCCACATCATCGTCACGAGCCTGCTGATAGGCCGCCAAGGCTGCGGGAGCGTCACCGGCGCTCTCGAACTGCTCACCCGCCAGAAGCGCATAAAAGGCCCGGACGGGCGGGCGAGCGCTGGACTCAGCCCTTTGTTGGTACACCCCAGCCAATGCGGCCGCGTCCTCGAGCCCCGAATAAACTGCCTCAAGGGCCTCCAGTACAATGGGAGCTTGATCCGACAACTCTGCGGCTCGCTGGTAGAGCGCGGCAGCTGAGGCGGGGTCCTCTCGAATCTCTTCGGTGAGCAGGCCCTGTTGAAACAGGCAGGCAGCGCGCGCTGGGAGCTCCGAGCCCTTGTAGTCACCCTTCAGTCCGTAGAGAAGAATCGCCTCATCCCAAGCCTGTAGGCCATCACAGACGATGCCCAGTGCTGCAAAGGGAACAGCATCCGGATTGCCCGAGTCGACCAGCCTGCGCACCTCGGCGGCTACCGCTGCCACATCTCCCACTTCGCTCAGAGCGGCGATCAACTGAAGCCGCAGCGCATCGACTCGCGCCGGGTCATCGTGCACACCCTGGATCTGAGCCACATAGCTCTCAGCCAGATTGGCGTGATCTCCGGTCCGGCGATACACCCGCCGAAGCGCTCCATTGGCTACCGAATCTGCTGGGTCGATGGCAAGGGCTGCCTTGTACTGCGACAGGGCATCTTCCATGCGACCGGCCCGCTCATACGCCTGGCCTGCTGCCACGTGTCGCCACTGCCGCATGCTCCCCGCTGGCGAGGCCTCCGCTTCCTGCTGCTGGAGCAAGCCATACGAATCCCAGTCACCGCGAGACGTATAGATCTGCTGGAGGTCCAGGGTCGCCGGCATGAAGTCCGGTACGAGATCGAGGAGGCTGCGGAACACGGCCTCCGCCGCATCTTCGTCACCACATCGGGCGAGATAGAGCCTGCCGCTGCGATACAAGAGCGAGAGCTTCAGAGCCCTGTCGTCAGTCTCCGCAGCCGCCTGCCTCAAGGTCTCAGCAGCATCGGCCCACTTCTCATCCTCGATGTAGGCATCGATGAGCCACTCCCGCGCCAACAGAGAGCCCGGGCCATGTTCACTGGAGCGCTGCAAGGCCGATATGGACCGACCCCGATCCCCCGCACGAGCCCAAGCCCGCGAGGCTCTCAGCATGTAGCAGGCTCGCGCTCCACCCGAGTCCACGATGGTTGCGGCCAGTTCGAGCTTCGCCGCCTGGTCTGAATGTTCTTGCCGCTTGCCCAGCACCTCAATCAGACTGTCCAGAGCGGGCAGGTAATTGGGCGACAGTTCTACAGCGTGCTCGAGATGCTCTTGAGCCTGCTGCAGATCACCAGCCTGCAGCCCCGCGGTCTCCGCCAGCTTTAGGATGAGGGCCAGCTGCACTCTCGGCTCGTTCGCCGCATCGATCTGAACCTGCAAGAACCTCTGAAGCCCGGGCCAATCACCAGCAGCGGCCAGCCCCTGTCGACGACCGGCTTGAGCCTCGACGCAGGTGGGATCGGCGGCCAGCGCCTCATCGAACAGCTGTGCTGCGGAAGCCGAGTCCCCTTGATGTTGAAGAGCAATGCGGCCCAAGGTGGTCAGGAGTTGAGCACGAGCACGCGGGCCCTCTTCTCGATCCAGCTCCGATCGACAGGCCGCCTGCAGTTGATCGAAGCGCCCTCGCGACTCGAGCGAGTGCCGATACTCCTCGGAGAGGGCCTCGGGAAACGATGCTGCGCTGATGGCCCGCTCATAAGCTCCGTCGATCACCTCTGGTTCGAGAGCAGCCGCATCGGCGACCCGCGCCGCCCGCGCCGCCCAGAACGAGAGGTCAGGGCCACCCCAAGCCGTCCCGATGGTCGACCACAGCTTCACGAGCCGAGCCGAGTCATCGCTTTGCTGAACCAGGCGCTCCACAGCCAGGAAAGCCGCGATGTAGCGAGGGTCGTTGTCCAAACAGGCTCGGAATGCGCGCTCCGCAGCCTCCGGATCCCGGATCATCTCGTCGTAGAGCCGCCCTAGTTCGTTGTCGATACGCAACTGTTCGCCAGGACCGACACCGCTGCGGCACTGGTTGAGCACCTCCACGAGGCCATCCCAGTCGCTAGCCCGGTAGCGAATCTCGCGCAGGAACCGAAGCGCAATAAAGTTGTCCGGCGCATCATCCAGCGCATTGCGCAGATCCGACTCGGCTTCAGCCAACCGATCCAGCTGAGCCAGTTGAATGTGCGCCGAGACAAGTCGGGTGGCCGCGCGCTCCGCAGCCCTCGACTCCCCTTGGCTCTGCTGAGCCAAAAGATCGACCGCTCGAGACCAGTCTTCACGACCAGCGCACAGCCGAACCAATTCGCGCACAGCCGGCAGAAAATCCGACGACGACTGAAGCGCTGCTTCGAACCGAGGTTCGGCCGCCGCCGCATCGCCCATACGATTCAGCAAGATCCTTCCGACCTCGAACAAGTAAGCAGCCCGTTGATGTGCCGCGTCCTTGCCTGAGAGCTCATCCACCTCCGCTGCGAGAACCGAGACGGCATCGGCCCAGACATCCCGAACCTCTGGCTCGGGCAGAGGCGTCGTGGGAATCGCAACCTGAGCAACCGTCTTCGCCCCGATGAAGTCCGCCGAGAAAAACGTGCCGGCTGGCATCGACATGTCCGCGTCCGAGTCATCGCCTGCAGGGCCGGCCATCTCAACCGAGTGCTGCATGGAAACCGCCTCCGCGGTCCCAGCCGCTCGACGGGACTCCAGAGGCACCTCCAGTTGTTCGGCACCCGCTGCCACCCCTGTGTCAGCGGCAGAGGCATCCGAGTCGCTATCCTCCTCCGCGGGGGCATCCATTTGCTGGGTTGCCTCGGCCTCGCCGGACTCTGCCGGCTCATCCACAAAAGCATCCGCCTCGAAGATCTCAAAACCATCGTCGGGAAGACCCGCAGCCTCTTCCGCGACAGCTGGGGACTCTTCCACGTTGTCCGATGCCGCCTCAACGGCTGGCTGAGCTGGCTGTTGATCCCCGGTGGCACCCATCACGGGTTCTTCCGGAGCAGCCTCCGGTTCACCAGCGACTTCGACGGGTTCTTCCTCGGGCGTTGGGGCCGCCTCCGGTGCTTCGCCCGAGCCACGGCCGAGTTGCTCGGGGCCGGCAGCATCGGCGCCCTTAGGCACCTTCAACGCCGCCCTTGTGCTCTCTACAGACTCGCTGACTGCGGGATTGAGTCCGCTACCCGTGTGGTCTTCGAAGGGGTCGTAATCGAACTCGTCACGCTCGAACTTGCCGGTCTCCGAACCGAAAAAGAAGTCATCGACCGCGTCAAAACCCGCTGAGGTGATGCGGCCAATGGGCTGGCCGCCTGGCCCAGCCTTGGCACCGGCCTTGGCACCGGTCTTGGCCTTGGCAGCAGCCTTGGCAGCAGCCTTGGCACCAGCCTTGGCACCGCCGGGGGCAGCCTTGCCTGGCCCCTTCTTGTTCTGAGCGGCCGGCTTGTTCTTCTTCTTTGCCATCAGGATGCTCTGTTGGCTGGCGACTAGGACAAGCCCAGAAGCACTGGAGCCACCTCGTGTGTCTAGCCGTAAATCAGCCTGCGGAATGGTATCAGCGAGGATGCCGCCGCACAAGCGCCCGGGCGGGCGCGCTCTTTATATAGTGGGGCTGACGACCCACCCCGACACCAAACAACACAAACCAGCAAGCCCACCAGTCATTCCGCGCGATTCGCAAGCTCGCTGTCGTGGTGTACTCGAGGCACCCGCGGACTGATTGCGCAGAGCACCTCATAGGGAATCGTTCCCAACAAGTCGGCCAACTCACTGACAGTCACCTGCTCGTCGCCCTGAGTACCCACAAGAACCACTGGATCTCCCTGAGCCACCCCTGGAACATCTGTCACGTCGAGCAAGGTCAGGTCCATGCAGACCCGACCGACTACTGGCACTCGACGCCCCCCCACCAGAGCATGCGCCTGGTTGCCGAGTCCGCGAGCATAGCCATCGCCGTAACCCACGGGTACGGTCGCAACCACTGTATCGCGCTCGGCCCTCCAAGTAAGACCATAAGAAATACAATGGCCTTTGGGTATAGACTTCAAGTAAAGAATTACTGTCTCTAGCGACATGGCGGAGCGGAGTGGCCAGTGCCCAGCCAGCGCCGGATCTGGAGGGTGTCCGTAGATGGAGATTCCAGGCCGAACGAGATTCGCACCGGTGGACTCGTCGGGGTGACGACCCGCCATGAGTGCTGCCGAGTTCGCGGCATGGACCCAAGAAGGACGGTGACCACGGGCACGGATCGTGTCCACAGCGGAGGAGAATGCCTGCAGCTGCCCTTGAGTGAACTGGTCCTGGGGATTTTCCGCCTCAGCCAGGTGGGTAAGCACTCCATCCACTTCGATGTGCGGGAGCTCCCCGAGTCCGTCGAGAAACGAGGCCAAGTCTCGCACAGGGACACCCAGTCGCCCCATGCCCGTGTCCACCTTGATGTGGACAGGCACCTTGCGTCCTTGACGCATCCCGGCGGCATCGAGCCGCCGCGCACTCTCGGCCCGATAGACGACCGGCGACAGCCCGGCACCTAGGGCTGCATCTTCGGAGCCATCCATCAACCCACCCAAGACCAAGATGGGCAATTGGAGACCACCGTTGCGGAGTACAAGGCCCTCTTCGACCAGTGCAACGCCCAGCCAGTCCACGCCCTCGTCTTCCAAGACTCGGGACACCTCCAGCAGACCGTGGCCGTAAGCCCCCGCTTTGACCGCCACCAGGATGCTCGTGTCGGGCGAGGGCAAGTGGCTGCGAACGACCCGACAGTTGTGGCGAATCGCCGACAGGTCAATCCGGGCAACGGTGGGTCGGAATCTGGCAGGAGAGGACGGCACAGCGGGGGATTGTACCGACATGAGCAGCCAACCGGTCATTCCACCGGATAGAGGAGGTCTCCAGTCCGAGTCAGGGGGTCCAACGGAAGCCCCCTTTGGTCCAACTGATCGGGGCCACGGGAGTACAGGAGACGACCACCGGCCCCTTCACGGGCCACTCGATACAGCAAGGGTCCCCCCTCGGGGTCGAATGGATCTTTCGGAAGCTGGGGCAACAGCATCGGCACCAGCTCGTCGAGGGAGTCGGGGTATCCCCCCTCTTGGGCCCTGTACGCCTCCAGCGCCAACCCCGTCGTCTCGAGTCCTTGATAGGCCACAAGCAGTGGATCATGACGATGATCGAAACCAGCTGCGCCGTGCGGCGCCGGCCTGTTCAAGACAATCACCGCAAGCACAGCGGCTGCGGCTAGCGCAGCCACCACGGTCAGGAGCAAAGGAACCCTGCTCCCTCGAGAAGAGTCGTCAAGCGCCTCCGCCGAACGATCGCCCACCGCTTCTCCTCGCGAGACGCGGCAGTCGGGGCAGAGCGTTCCCGAGAGCGAAGCGTCCCAAGAGGCACATGACTCGCAGGACCAACGGTCACAAAGAGCACAACACTGATCAGCAATACGTTCCGGGTGTCGGGGACAGCGCACAAGAGACCCAGTCGAGGGGACCGATCAGAACAAAAACATCGTGCCTACCGCCACCCGGCCCATGAAGGCACAGCTGGATGGGCAGTCGAACAGCGGGGGCTCTTTGTCGCTCTCTGCGAGGTTCTCTTCGGTAGCGCCGCCAAACAGTACGTGGTCCTCGAAGCGAGCAGAGGACTGGCTTAGGTAGATAGTCGGCAAGACGTCCACATAGAGGGAGACATACGGACTCAGCGATGCGTTGATGCCAATGAGTGGTGTCAAACCCACCACCGTGGCGAGTGGACGGTTGGAATACTCCAGTGGCGGCTCGGGATCGATGTCGTATCCGCTCATGAAGAACAGCGTGACGCCCACACCCGGCGTGATCTTCACCCGCCACTCGGGCTTGAGGAAGAACCGAACTCTGAGATCAGTGAGCACATGGGCCGTCGGCCGACCCTCCGGCCCCTGAGGTCCACTCTCTCCAATGTCCCGACTCTTCCATTCTCGTCGCAGATCTTGCTTGGCATACATGAAGGACAGCTCGAACTCGATGTCCAACAAATCGATGGGTGCATAGCCGATCCCAAAGCCTCCGCCAGGATTGGCTGCGCTAGCGCCCAGGCTCTCCCACATGTACTCGTCCGTCTTCCGGGCACCCAGATCGATGTAGATCAAGGTGGCGTAGCGGCGCGTCAAATAGCCAAACCCGTAATAGGCACCGGCACGCACATGGAAGCGACCGCCATAGGCCCACCTCCGGTCCTTGAAGCGGGCGATTGTCAGACCGCTTCGAGCGAAGCGCTTGTACTCCCGCGCACCAATGCCAGCCCGCTGCGCCTGGGTGTAGCTGGCCACCGATGTGCCACGCGTCTCCTCAGCATCCAAGTCGATGTCGTCACTGTCGTACGAATTCGTGGAGCGCTTGGGAGCAGGCGATCTAGTGGACTTGGGCGGACGGCGGGCGGAGGACTTCTTTGCCGGCAGGTCGTACAGTTCGTCATCGATCGAGTAGGAGTCGTTTTCTTGCTTTCGACGCTTGCGCTCCCGCGGGGGACGAGCTTTGTCACCGTCGCCGTAGTAGTCGTCATCATCGGTGACGAGGGACCGGAGATCGGCGGTGGGGTCCCCACGGTCGAAGGTCGTCTCGTCGTCTCGGCCGGCTCCAAAGTCCTGCTTCCGGGAGGACAAGCTCTTCTCACGTCCCTCCCGATACGAGTCGATTCGGCTGCGCTGTTCGCTGGTGGGCTCTCCGACCACGAAGCCCTCATTGGCACGATTGTCGGCGTTGAGACGGAGAGACGTGTCGTAGTAAAGCCGGTACCAGCTGACAAAAGCAGCCACCATGCTGTCCTCATCACCCGTCTCGAACGCGACACTCTCGCGGCCGATTCGGAGGCCGTTGCCCGTCGTGAACCAGTCCACCTCCAGGAAGATCTCAGAACCCGTGCGCGACATCTTCACGTCGGCGACTAACGAAGCGTTGAACTGACCGCCCAGGAGCTCCACACAGGTCCTGTCCTCGAGACAGCCCGCCTTGCCCATGGGGATGGCGGGCTGGACATCTGCGCTGACGAAGACGGGGTGCCCGATGCGCCCAGGCAGCTTGGTTCTCAGGTAGTCCTCCAACAAGAACGTGATGCTGCGGTCCTCTTCGTACTGTACGGAGAACGGCATGATGACCAGCCCGATCTCACTGGGCTTGTCGCGGTTGAACTGAGCGTGCACTTCACCCATGGGGCTCAAGCAGACGAGGCAGGCCGCCGCCGTGACGAGAAGGAGCATGGAGGGCTGGGTGGCTGATGATCGCATGGGCTGGGTGACCTGGAGTCTAGCAGTCTTGCAGTGCTCCACCGAGCGCGCCGCTTCGAACCAGCTACTCCATCGTCACAGCCGCGCAGCCACCCGTTGACAGCCGCCAGAGGCCCATGTGATAAACGCTCGCCGAGCCGATGTAGCTCAGTTGGTAGAGCAGCTGATTCGTAATCAGCAGGTCAGCGGTTCAAGTCCGCTCATCGGCTCCAGTTCATCCACCAGGAAGCAACGCCCCGCGGGAATTACCCGACGGGGCGTTGGTAGTTCTGCGGTAGGGATCACTTCGAAGAGGCGCCCCGCAGCGGAAAGGTCGCTGCGGGTCGGTAGCGAACTCCTTGGTCTGTGGGAATCGAAGCGAAGAGCACCAGTGTGTCCACGAGCTGCTCCCAGGGTCCAAGCCGCGCCCACGCGGGAAGATCACCGCACTCCCGACCTCTCTTGAGCTCGAGGAGATGGGGCTGACAGGCCTGACGATGGGCCCCTGAGAGCCTCCCGCGGAAACGGGCCAGCGTCACGTGAGGCGCAAAGGGACGCTCTGCGTTTTCGGGAAAGGTGTCCCGCACCGCCGCAGAGGTAGAGGCGAGCCCCTCCGAGGGGTGGTCGGGCGCCGCCCACACCACCCGGAGACGAGCCGGGGTGCCAAAAAAACCCAGCCGCTCCACACCCATCACGAATGGGCTCTGGGACTCCGCCAGGCGCTCGATCCGCCCGACAATGGCCACCCGCTCCTCCGCCGACACCCTCCCGAAGAATCGCAGGGTGAGATGAAAGTTCTCGGGTGGGTGCCAACGGCCCCCGGGAAGACGACGAGACAGTTGGGGCCTCAGCTGGGCCAGCTTGTTTCGCATCGGAGGCGAAACACCAATGCCAAGGAAGAGGTTGTAGGCATCGGAGTCGACCCGGCCCTGTGAATTCTCGTGCTGCACAGGCCAAGCCTACACCCAGCCAAGCCATTCCCAGGCGCACCATAAATGCAGAGCAAGGCAACGAATGCAGACAAGCCCGAAGTCATCAGCCTGCCTTTGAAACCTTAAGAACCGAGTCCTGACGATCTTCTAAGCACTTCTGAAGGCGGATCCGAATGAGAGTTGTTGGTGCCTGGAGCACACACCCCATAACCCCGTCCCAGGCTGGAGGTCATCATGGCTACTCTTCGCAACTCTCTTCTCGCACTCGTCGCCACCCTCGCCTTCTTCGGTGCCATCCTCGCGCTGGTCACCTCGGCCCAGGCTGCTCCTCGTGGTGCCGGAGTTGGCCTAGAGCTCACGTCTGTCCTCGTCCGTGGAGACACGGTGCGCGTCGAGTACAGCTCCAAGGTCCGCGGCTGCGGCCTCCTGACCAACCGCGACGGCCGAGAGCTGCACAGCGACACGGGCCTCTTCTGCCGAAAGGGCGTTGACGTGGTCGCTGAGTACGACATCACCGAGTTCCGCGCCCTCCCCGGTCAGTCCGTCCGTCTGTGCACGGAGCAGCTCCAGCCCCGCTGTGACGCACCGGTCGAGGTCCGGGAAGCCGGCGACCTCAACGGAGACCAAGAGATCAACGTCATCGACCTGATGCTCCTCTACTGGGAGATCATGGACACGAGCCCGGCTTCCTGGCCCAACTCCTACGACGACGTGCTGGCCGCCGACCTCAACGGAGACGATGCCATCAACGTCATCGACATCCTCCTCCTCCTCGACGTCATCAACGGCTCGGCAGAGTAGCTGCCGCTGGGGTGACGCCCCGTCCCCAGACAAGGGGACGGGGCGTTTTCCGTTCTGTCATCTCTGGTGCGCTGCAGCCTCGCCCAACATGGGGCGCGGGCCACGTGGGTTCTACGCGGGCTGGTACCATTCCCCTCGCGACCGCCTCCAAGTGGTCCCGGGGCAGGAGGCCCGCAGGTGAACCAACCCATTCTCACCACGGGCAGGTCTCCCTTCATCGGACGAGAGGGTGAGCTGCACCAGCTGGACGAGCTGCTGGCCGGCGACGCGCGCTTGCTCACGGTCACAGGCCCTCCTGGCATCGGAAAGACCTCCCTCGTCCGGCGCTACGCTTCCCTGCCCCCATCGGCCCGGAGAGCTCCCTGGCAAGGGGTTGGCTTTGTGGACCTCA